>NZ_JAVDVA010000018.1:0-216472 GCF_031456635.1 Streptomyces sp. 3330 | reverse complement strand
GGCGGCGCGCCGCGCGTCCGCGCGCGGGCGGGGGGCCGCGGCCACGCGGCGCCCCGGCCCGCACCCCCCGGACGCGATCAGCCCACCGACGAGTAGGCGACCACACCCCGGAGCAGCTCGTCGACGGCCTTGCGCGCGGCCTTGGCCACCGTCGACCCCTCCGCGGCGGAAGCAGCGGAGATCTGCCCCAGCACGTCGATGACCTGCTTGCACCAGCGCACGAAGTCGCCGGCGGGCATCTCCGCCTCGCGCAGCACCTCGTCGAGGCCCTTGCCGGAGGCCCACATGTAGGCCGACCAGGCGAAGCCGAGATCGGGCTCACGCTGGCCCACCCCCTCGGTCTGGCTGATCCGGAAGTCCTCCTCCAGAGCGTCCAGCCGTCCCCAGATGCGCACCATCTCGCCGAGCGCGGCCTTCGCCTTGCCCGAGGGCAGCTTCGGCGCCATGGCGTCGTCCCCGGCGCGCGACTCGTAGACCAACGCCGAGACACACGCGGCCAGTTCGGCGGGGGCCAGCCCCTCCCACACTCCCGCGCGCAGGCATTCGCTCGCCAGCAGGTCGAGTTCGCCGTAGAGCCGGGCGAGCCGCTTGCCGTGCTCGGTGACCTCGTTGCCCCGGAGGTAGTCGAGCTCGGTCAGGAGCGCCACGATCCGGTCGAAGGTACGGGCGATCGTGTTGGTGCGCCCCTCGATGCGACGCTCCAGCTGCGAGGTGTCCCGCAGCAGCCGGTGGTAGCGCTCGGCCCAGCGGGCGTGGTCCTCACGGTCGGCGCAGCCATGGCAGGGATGCGCGCGGATCGCCGTGCGCAGCCGGGCGATCTCCCGGTCGTCGGCGGCCTGCGAACGCTGCTTGCGGGCCCGCTCCGGCGGGATGTGCCCGGCCTTGGTGCGCAGCGCCGAGGCGAGATCGCGGCGCGACTGCGGCGAGCGCGGGTTGAACGACTTCGGGATCCGCATCCGGTCCAGCGCCTCGACCGGCACCGGGAAGTCCATCGAGGCCAGCCGCTTGACCTGCCGCTCGGCGGTGAGGACCAGCGGACGCGGCCCGTCGTGCTGCTCGAAGCCGCGATGGCCGTTGGCCCGGCCGGCGGGCAGGCCCGGGTCGAGCACCAGCGCCAGTCCGGCGTACTTGCCGGTGGGCACGTGGATGACGTCCCCCGGCTTGAGCTTCTCCAGCGCCACGGCGGCCTCGGCGCGCCGCTGGCTCGCCCCCTGCTTGGCCAGTTCGGTCTCGCGGTCCTTGAGGTCGCGGCGCAGCCCCGCGTACTCGTCGAAGTCACCGAGGTGGCAGGTCATGGAGGCCCGGTAGCCCTCCAGCCCCTCCTCGTTGCGCTGCACCTGCCGGGAGATCCCGACCACCGACCGGTCCGCCTGGAACTGCGCGAACGAGGTCTCCAGCAGTTCGCGCGAGCGGTGCCGCCCGAACTGCTCGACCAGGTTGACGGCCATGTTGTACGACGGCTTGAAGCTGGAGCGCAGCGGATACGTGCGGGTGCCCGCGAGCCCGGCGAGGTGCTCGGGGCTCATCGCGCGCTGCCACAGCACGACGGCGTGACCCTCGACGTCGATGCCCCGTCGGCCCGCGCGGCCGGTGAGCTGGGTGTACTCGCCGGGAGTGATGTCGGCGTGCTGCTCGCCGTTCCACTTGACGAGCTTCTCCAGCACCACCGAGCGGGCGGGCATGTTGATGCCGAGGGCGAGCGTCTCGGTCGCGAAGACGGCCTTGACCAGGCCGCGCACGAAGAGCTCCTCGACGACCTCCTTGAAGGTCGGCAGCATGCCCGCGTGGTGGGCGGCGATGCCGCGCTCCAGTCCCTCGAGCCACTCGTAGTAGCCGAGGACGTGCAGGTCCTCGTGGGGGATGGCGGCGGTGCGCTCCTCCACCAGGGCGCGCACCTCGGCCCGCGCCTCCTCGTCGTTCAGCCGCAGCCCGGCGTACAGGCACTGCTGGACGGCGGCCTCGCAGGCGGCACGGCTGAAGATGAAGGTGATGGCGGGCAGCAGCCCCGCGGCGTCGAGCCGCTCGATGACCTCCGGCCGCCCCGGCGTCCACACCCGCGACCGCTGCCTGCGCTCCCGCTCGCGGTCGGCCTCGCGCATGTTCCGGCCCCGCTTGCGGTCCTGGTACGAGGGCCGGCTCGCCTCCATACGGGCCAGCCGCGTGAGGTCGGGGTTGACGGCTCTGCGCTGGCCCTCGCCCTCCTCGAACAGGTCGTACATCCGCCGCCCGGCGAGCACGTGCTGGAACAGCGGCACGGGCCGGTGTTCGGAGACGATCACCTCGGTGTCGCCGCGCACGGTGTCCAGCCAGTCGCCGAACTCCTCGGCGTTGGACACGGTGGCCGACAGCGAGACCAGGGTGACCGACTCGGGCAGGTGGATGATCACCTCTTCCCACACGGCGCCCCGGAAGCGGTCGGAGAGGTAGTGCACCTCGTCCATCACCACGTACCCGAGGCCGAGGAGGGTCTGCGAACCGGCGTACAGCATGTTCCGCAGCACCTCGGTGGTCATCACGACCACCGGGGCATCGGAGTTGACGCTGTTGTCGCCGGTCAGCAGGCCGACCTTGTCGCTGCCGTAGCGTCGGCACAGGTCGGAGTACTTCTGGTTCGACAGCGCCTTGATGGGCGTCGTGTAGAAGCACTTCTTGCCCTGCTGGAGGGCGAGGTGGACGGCGAACTCGCCCACGATCGTCTTGCCCGAGCCGGTGGGAGCGGCCACCAGGACGCCCTTGCCCGCTTCGAGTGCCCGGCAGGCCTCGATCTGGAAGGGGTCGAGGCCGAAGTCGTACATCTCGCGGAAGGACGCGAACGCGGTGGCCTGCTCGACAGCGCGCTTGCGTGCTGCCGCGTACCGCTCGGCCGGTGAGAGATCCTCTGTCATCGTGCTTTCGAGCGTACCGGGCCGCACTGACAACAGGACGATCATTATCCGGATCCGGTCCGGACAAACCTCCGTACGCCCAGCTCACAGGGGCACGGGCGGCACGTTTCAGGGGCCGATGACCCGCACCGCGCCCGGCACGCACCGCGCGGTGAGCGGCAGTTCCCCGAGCCGCTCCCCGTCCGCGTAGCCCGAGACGCCCTCGGCGAGGATCTCGACCTTCGCCGCGCGCAGCACGGTGACCTTCGGATGATCGACGTGCGTCCCCCGGTACACCTTCGGGAACACCCGTAGCAGCGTCGTCCGGCTGCAGTCCCCGACGACCGTGACGTCGAACAGTCCGTCGGTGAGGTCGGCGCCGGGGCAGATCCGCATACCGCCGCCGTAGGACGACCCGTTGCCGACGGCGACGAGGGTGGCCTCGACCTCCCGGACCACTCCGTCGTCGAGGGTGATGCGGTACGGGAACGGGCGGAACGCCGCCAGTTCGGCCAGCATCGCGAGGTCGTACCTGGCGCGTCCGACAGGCCATCGCATGCGGTTGCCCCGGTCGTTGACCCGGGAGTCGAAGCCGGAGGCGAGGACCGTGCCGAACCAGCGGTCTCCCACCCGGCCGAGGTCGACGTCGCGGATCCGGGCGCCCTTGAGGGCGTCGGCGACCAGCCGGGCCGCGGCCGCCGGATCGCGGACGGGCAGACCGAGGGCGCGGGCGAAGTCGTTGCCGGTGCCGGCGGCGATCAGGCCGAGCGGGGTGCGGGTGCCGGCGACGGCCTGGAGCGCGAGGTGGGCCAGTCCGTCACCGCCGACGGCGATCAGGGCGCCGGTACCGGCGGCGACGGCGGCACGCGCGCGGGCGAGGGCGTCCCCGGCGTGCGCGCCGAGGACCGT
This sequence comes from Streptomyces sp. 3330, assembly GCF_031456635.1. NCBI lineage: Bacteria > Bacillati > Actinomycetota > Actinomycetes > Kitasatosporales > Streptomycetaceae > Streptomyces > Streptomyces sp. 3330. Next base: position 212,699 of record NZ_JAVDVA010000018.1, on the reverse strand, counting down.
GTCGACCGTGTAGCCGGCCGCCCGCAACGCGGAAGCGGCCGGCGGCGCGGCGTGAGCGCCCCGGCCGCGGCCCGCGGCGGGATGGACGAAGAGGGTGATCTCGCTGGTCACGGGGATGACCTTAGGAGCTCTCCGACGTCTGTCAGGTCACGTCGTCATAACCGTTCACGCGCTCCGTGCTCGCCTGTTCCGGCAGCGCGCGGCTCGCGGTCACCGGCTCGACCGCGTCGACGGCCTCGGGCGTGAGGTCCAGCTCGGAGGCCTCGTCGTCGGCTGGGCCCAGGGCGTCGCGGCGGCGCCTGCGCCGGTCGTTCAGCAGGGAGAAGGCGGTGGCGCCGAAGTACAGGATCCAGATCGGTCCGGCGAGCGCCAGCATCGAGATGGGGTCGGTGCTGGGCGTGGCCACGGCGGCGAACACCGTGATGCCGATGATCATGGCCCGCCACCAGCCGAGCATGCGCCTGCCGGTGACCATGCCGGTGAGGTTGAGGAAGACCAGCAGCAGCGGCAGCTCGAAGGAGAGGCCGAAGACGACCACCATGCGCGTGACGAGCTGGAGCAGGTCGTCCAGCGGCAGCAGGTTGCTGACGCCGCCCGGCGTGAAGTCGATCAGCACCTTCGCGGTGGTCGGCAGCACCCGGTAGGCGAAGTAGCCGCCGCCCAGGAACAGCGGGGCGCCCATGCCGACGAACGCGTAGGCGTACTTGCGCTCGTGGTTGTGCAGGCCGGGGGCGATGAAGGCCCACAGCTGGTAGAGCCAGACCGGCGAGGCGAAGACGATCCCGGCCATCAGGGAGACCTGCAGGGCCAGCGTGAACGGCGCGAGCAGACCGTTGATCGTGATGCTCGCACACTTGTTCGTGGCGTCGCCGGAGTTGAGCTGGCCCGCGATCTCCTCGAAAGTCTTCCCGCAGCCGACCGAGTCGAGGATCGGCTTGGTGAGGAAGTTGATGATGTCGTTGTAGAAGAAGGCGGCTACGACCGTCACGACGACGATGGCCAGCATCGCCTTCGCGAGCCGGTTGCGGAGCTCACGAAGGTGATCCGCGAGGGGCATCCGCCCCTCGGGGTCCTTCTCCTGTTTGCGGGCAGGCTTCAGCAACCCACGTTCCCATCTCGTGCGGCGGGCCGGAGGTCACCGGCCCTGCGTCAGCGCTTGGTCGTGTCCGTCGGCTCGGTGACCGGACGCGAGCTGGTCACGTCGCCGGGGGCGGCCTGGATGGTGCGCTGAGCCGGGGGCTGCTCGCCGTCGTTCGGCGGGCCGGCCGGGGTGGCCGTGCCGCTGCCGTCTTCCTTCATCGCCTTCGCCTCGCTCTTGAGGATGCGAGCGGACTTGCCGAGCGAGCGCGCCATGTCGGGAAGCTTCTTGGCGCCGAACAGCAGGATGACGACGACGAGGATGAGAATGATCTCGGGGGCGCCGAGCCTTCCGAACATAAGTCTTTACCTTCTCACCGAGGCTGCGGGGGTGGGATGCCGTCCGATCGGTCGGACACCTGTCCGAACGATCGTGATGACAGCGATCGTAACGCTCAGGGGTAAACGTGAGGCAATCCCCGTGCGTACTCCCGGTCCGCGGTCCGGGCCTCGTTCTCCGATCCGCGACCAGCAGCGTACCTGTCCTCCCCGCCGGGGCGGGAGGGCGAAGTGGCCCAAAACGCATTCGGAGCAGGACTCACAGGGCGCCCACAGCACCGGGCGGGAGTCTCCACAGCGACCGTCACAGCGTGTCCACAGCGCGGGCCGCGCTCGCCGCGGCCCGTTCCAGATCCTGGGCCGCCCGGTCGATGCGGCGCGCGGACTCCGCGACCTGCCGCCCCAGAAGCCGCGCCTCCGAGAACACCCGTACGGCGAACACCGCGAGGACGGCGAGACCTGCGAAACCCATGACAACCGCGAACATCGGCCAGAACATGGGGCGAGCCTAGACCGTCCTACGGGGTGTGCAGCCGCAGGGTCCTGACCCCGCCGCCGGTGAGCAGCTCGACGATCCGCTCGCCGGCCGGCTTGCGCACGGCGGCACCGCAGTCGGGGCAGGTGAAGGAGTAGAAGGTGGTCCGGCTGGACGCGCCGATCGCCAGTCGCAGGGCACTCGCGGCCAGCTCGAAGGCGCCTCGGCAGTCGGGGCACCCGGCCCGGAAACGCACCGGACCCGCACTGCGCATCCCGGCGAACGCGGAGGCCACGGAGATGCCCCGCACACCGGACGCCGTCGACTCGTTCACAGCCCCTGCTCCCGCCCGTCGAACCGACTCCCACCCCGCTGTCCCGGCTGCTCGCCGCGGACCGCGGGCGGCCCGTCGGCCGCGCCGCGCGCCTCGAGCCCGTCGTACGCCGCGAGCGCCTCACGGGCGGCCAGGCGGGCGCTGTCGGCGAGCTCCGGCGGCGACACGATCCGGCCGTCACGGCCGAGCCGCAGCGCCAGCCGCCTGAGCGAGGCGGGTTCGGGCGTACGCAGAGTGATACGCAGTCCGCCGTCGGAAAGCTCATCGGCGCTGTCGTGCGGGTAGTACTCGGCGACCCAGCGGCCGCCCGGGCCGACCTCGACGACGACCTCCGGGTCCTCGGCGGCCGGCTGCACGAGCCCCTCCGACAGGTCCCGGAGCTCGATCTCGGGCGGCGCCGACGGCTCGTCGAGGATCTTGATCTCGGCGACCCGGTCCAGCCGGAAGGTGCGCCGCGCCTCCGAGCGGCGGCACCAGGCCTCCACGTACGTGTGCCCGACGCTGACCAGCCGGATGGGGTCGATCTCGCGCTCGGTGACCTGGTCGCGCGCGGGCGAGTAGTAGCGGATCCACAGCCGGCGCCGCTCGGAGATCGCCCGGTCGACGTCCGCGAAGACCCCGCCCTCCGACTCGAACGTCACCGACAGCCGCGCGCTCGCGCCCGCCGCCTCACCGGCCGCGGCCTCCACCTTGGCCGTCGCCCGCAGCAGCGCCTGCCGGTCGCCCTCCCGCAGACCCGGCAGCGTGGACACCGCCCGGGCCGCCACCAGCAGCGCGGTCGCCTCGTCGGCGGCCAGCCGCAGCGGTTCGGCGGCCTCCGCGCCGAGCGCGGCCGGGTTGTGCCACCAGATGCGCTCCCCGTCGGTGTCGATGTCGAGGAGGTCGCCGCCGCGGAAGCTGGTGCCGCACATGGGCAGCACGTCGAGGTCCGAGACCAGCTCGTCCTCGGTGATGCCGAACGCGCGCGCCACGTCCTCGATCCGCGCGCCGGGGCGCTCCCTGAGATACGTCACCAGGGAGAGCATCCGCCGCGTCTGGTCGATGGCGTTCGTCGGCCTGACCGGTTTGCCTGCCACTGTGTTGCTCGCTCCCCCTCAGCCCTTGGCCACGGCCCGTAGCCGGTCCACGACGTCCGCGCGCAGCTCGGCGGGATCGAGGACCACCACGTCCGGCCCGAACTCCACCAGCCAGGCGTCCAGCCCGTGCCCGTACGGAATCTCCAACTCGTCCCAGCCGTCGCCGAGTTCCCGCACCGCGGTGGCCTTCGCCCGCAAGGGGTACCCGGCGTCCGTCCGCAGCCGGATCAGCGCGCTGCGGTCGGCGGTCTCCCCCGCCCAGCTCGCGACCGTCTCACGGACGGTGACCACGTCGGGGACCGGCACGGTGAAGCTCGTCCCCCGCGAGCGCACCTTTCCGGTGATCCGTGAGAGCCGGAAGACCCGCTCGGCGCCCCGGTCGCGGTCGAATCCGGCCAGGTACCAGTGGCCGCGCCAGCACTCCAGCGCCCACGGCTCGACGTGCCGGGGCTCCGGGTGCGCGGCGGTGGCCTTGCGGTAGTCGAACATGACGGGCCGACGGTCGCGGCAGGCCAGCATCAGCGGCTCGAACGCGGCCTCGTGCACGGGGATCCTGGGCTCCAGGGCGCCGTGTGCCTCGTACGGGTCGACGTCCTCGGGGAGCCCCGCCGCGCGCAGCTTCTGCAGGGCTCCGCTCGCCGCGCCGGCCAGCCGCGCCTGCTGCCACACCTTGGCGGCCAGGCCCAGCGCCGCGGCCTCCTCGGCGTCCAGCGTGATGGGCGGCAGCCGGTTGCTGTCGCGGCGGGCGAGGTAGCCGATCTCGCCGTCCAGGCTCTCCACGGTCTCGATGACCAGGCCGAGCTCGCGAAGATCGTCCTTGTCCCGCTCGAACATCCGGTTGAAGGAGTCGTCCGAGCCCGTCCCGCCGTTGCCCGGCCGGAAGGTCTCGACATACGCCTCGATGGAGTCGCGCAGCTCACGCTTGCTGAGCGGCCGGCGCGTCCCGAGCAGACACAGCGCCAGGTTCATCAGCCGCTCGGCCTTGGCAATGGCCATCGACGCCCTTCGCCTCCCCTATGGTGCTTACGATCGACGACCGTACCGCCCCGCGGCTCCCGGGCAAAAGCCGAGGGCCCATGCCCGGGCGGGCATGGACCCCAGGTGATCAACACCGGTCGTACGACGGTCAGACCCCGAGCAGGTCCACGACGAAGATCAGCGTCTCGCCGGGCTTGATCGCCGGGGTGGGGCTCTGGTTGCCGTAGGCGAGGTGGGCCGGGATGGTCAGCTGGCGACGGCCGCCGACCTTCATGCCCTGCACGCCCTGGTCCCAGCCCTTGATGACGCGTCCGCCGCCGAGCGGGAAGCGGAACGGCGTCCCGCGGTTCCAGCTGGCGTCGAACTCCTCACCGGTGCTGAAGGCGACACCGACGTAGTGGACGCTGACGTTGTGGCCGGCCTGGGCGACCTCGCCGTCACCCTCCCAGATGTCCTTGATCTCGAGGTCCGCCGGGGGCTCGCCGCCGGGGAAGTCGATCTCGGGCTTGTCAATGCTCACGTCACTGGCTCCTGCATGTCTCACGGAAAGGCAACACGGACAGTCTTACACCTTCGCCGGCCTCACACCTTGGCGATGATGTCCACCGAGAACACCATGGTCGAGTCCTTCTCGATCCCGCTGCCGCTCGGCGGGCTGTCGCCGTAACCCAGCGACGGCGGCACGACGATGACGACCCGGCTGCCCACCTTCTTGCCGGTCAGGCCCTGCGCCCAGCCCTTGACCACCTGCTGGAGCGAGAACGAGGTCAGCGAACTGCGGCTGTACGAGGAGTCGAACTCCTTGCCCGTGTCCCAGACGACGCCCTTGTACTGCACCAGCACGGTGTCGTCCGCCGCGAGCTTCGGGCCGTCACCCTCGATCACGTAGTTCGACACCAGCTCGGTCGGCGGGTCCGACTTGGGGATCTCGATCGAGGGCGCCTTGCCGTCGGTGTTCGTCCCCACCTTCGGCACGGCGGCGTCGTCCTGCGGCACGTCCTTGCCCTTGGCCGAGCTCTTCGCGTTGAAGGTGTCCTGGATGTCGAAGACGAACACCAGCGTGTCGGTGCCCTTGATGCCCGTGTCCGCGTCGCCGTCCTTGCCGAAGGCCCAGGTCGGCGGCACCGAGAAGAGCACCCGGCTGCCGGTCTTCTTGCCCGTCAGCGCATAGCGCCAGCCGTCGATGGTGCCGCCCTGCGCGAGCTGGGTGAACAGCGGCTTCTTGGTGTCGTAGGTGTTGAGGAGGACCTTCGCGCTGTCCCAGATCTGGCCGAGACAGTTCGCCTGGATGTAGTCGTTCTCCGCGACGGTCTTGCCGCTGCCCGCGATCACCGTCTTCACGGCCAGCTGGTCCGAGGGCTCACCGGTGCCCTTGGCGACCGTCGGCTTCTGGTCGAACTTCACGCCCGCCGTGATGGCCGGCAGCGGGCCGTCGACGATCTTCGGTGGGGGCGTGGCCCCGGCGGAGGACGACGCGCTGTCGCTCGCCTTGCTCGAGTCGGACTTGTCGTCGCCGCAGGCGGCGAGAGTGACCAGTCCCGCGGGTACGGCGGCAAGGATGAGTGAGCGTCGGCGCACGATGAAGCCTCGTAATCGGTCGATCTTCTGATGGCGTGCGCGCTACCTTAGCGACGTTTGTCGACGTGCGAAGGGCGCCGTACGGGAACGTACGGCGCCCGTGTCGCGTTCCGCACCGCGTGCGGAACGCGACACTCACATTCCGGCGATCAGTTTCTCCACCCGGTCGTCCACCGACCGGAACGGGTCCTTGCACAACACGGTGCGCTGCGCCTGGTCGTTGAGCTTCAGGTGGACCCAGTCCACCGTGAAGTCCCGGCGCTGCTCCTGCGCGCGGCGGATGAAGTCGCCGCGCAACCGCGCCCGGGTGGTCTGCGGCGGCACCGACTTGCCCTCGAAGATCTTCAAGTCGTTGCAGATCCGCGCCGCTTGGCCTTTTCGCTCCAACAGGTAGTACAGACCACGACGACGGTGGATGTCGTGATAAGCGAGGTCTATCTGCGCCACCCGCGGATGCGACATCGTCATGTTGTGCTTGGCCCGGTACCGCTCGATGAGCTTGTACTTCATCACCCAGTCGATCTCGGTGCCGATCCGGTCGAGGTCCTCCGCCTCGATCGCGTCCAGCGTGCGGCCCCACAGCTCCAGGACCTGGTCGACGGTACCGGTGCGCACACCCCGGCGCTCGACGAAGTCCACGGCCTTCTCGTAGTACTCCCGCTGCACCTCCAGCGCGGAGGCCTCCCGGCCGCTGGCCAGCCGCACCTTGCGCCGGCCCGTGATGTCGTGGCTGACCTCGCGGATCGCCCGGATCGGGTTCTCCAGTGTCAGGTCCCGCATCACCGTGCCCGCCTCGATCATGCGCAGCACCAGGTCGGTGGCGCCGACCTTCAGCAGCATGGTCGTCTCGGACATGTTGGAGTCGCCGACGATGACGTGCAGACGGCGGTAGCGCTCGGCGTCCGCGTGCGGCTCGTCGCGCGTGTTGATGATGGGCCGCGAGCGGGTCGTCGCGGAGGAGACGCCCTCCCAGATGTGCTCGGCCCGCTGGCTGACGCAGTAGACGGCCCCGCGGGGCGTCTGCAGCACCTTGCCCGCGCCGCACAGCAGCTGGCGGGTCACCAGGAACGGGATCAGGATGTCCGCGAGCCGGGAGAACTCCCCGTGCCGGGCCACCAGGTAGTTCTCGTGGCAACCATAAGAGTTGCCCGCCGAGTCCGTGTTGTTCTTGAAGAGGTAGACGTCGCCCGCGATTCCTTCCTCGTGCAGGCGTCGCTCCGCGTCCACCAGGAGTCCTTCGAGAATGCGCTCGCCGGCCTTGTCGTGGGTGACCAACTCGGTCACGTTGTCACATTCCGGTGTCGCGTATTCCGGATGCGATCCCACGTCGAGATAGAGGCGGGCGCCGTTCCGCAGAAAGACATTGCTGCTTCGGCCCCATGACACGACACGGCGGAAGAGGTACCGCGCCACCTCGTCGGGAGACAGCCGACGCTGTCCCCTGAACGTACATGTGACGCCGTACTCGTTCTCCAGCCCGAAAATGCGGCGGTCCATGAGTGAACATTACGCCCGATCCCCTGAACTGAAACGGGGTTCGGCAGCACGGTTTGGATCATTTTCCGATGAAGCCGCAACGACCGCACTTCCGGCGGGAACGGCAAGTACCCGCCCTGTGGCCAGCAAAACCATCAGCGATACGGCGCCCGCGACAGCCGGCACCGTGAATCCCCACAGCGCGCCGCCGGCCTCGACGACCGGACCCGCCAGGCCCGTTCCCACCGACGCGCCGACCGTGAACGTGGTCACCAGCCAGGAGAACGCCTCCGTCACCGTCCCGCGCGGCGCGTGCCGGTCGACGATGACGAAGGCGCAGGCGATGGCGGGCGCCAGGAACACACCCGCGAGCGCCGTCAGCGCCACCATGGCCACCGCACCGGGCATCAGCGTCAGGGGCAGGTAACACACCGCCAGAAGCGCCACCAGCCCGCGCAGTCGCCGCTCCGGCGTCCCCGCCCACTGGCGCGCCCCGTACACCACGCCGCCGAGCAGCGCGCCGAGCCCGAGCGCGGCCATCAGCCAGCCGTACACCGCGTCACCGCCGTGATCGTCCGCGTACGGCACGGAGGCCACCGTGATGGAACCGAGCGCCACGCCGATGAACAGGAACGCCCCGAGGAGCGCCAGCAGGCCGGGCGACCGCAGCGCGCCCAGCCAGTGCGCCTCACGCGGGGCGGACCGCCACGCGCGCGAGGGCGGCGACATCACGACCGACAGGGCGCCCAGCACCCCGACCGCGTTCAGCGCCAGCAGGGCGCCCTGCGCCGACCACAGCGACACGCACAGGGTCACCAGCAGCGGCCCGACGGTGAACATCACCTCCTGCGCCACCGCGTCCATCGCGTACGCCGTGTGCACCTGGTCCTCGCGGCGCAGCACCGCCGGCCACAACGCCCGCAGGCCGCCCTCCAGGGGCGGTGTGAAGAGTCCGGCGGCCGCCACCGCCAGGTACGCGAGCGAGGGCGGGTCCACGCCCACGAAGGCGAAGACGGCCATGGCGAGGGCGGAGCCGAGCGCCGCGGGCAGCTGGACCCCGGGCTGTCCGTGCCGGTCGACCAGCCGCCCCAGCAGCGGCTGCCCGACGGCGTTGGCGACGCCGTAGACGGCCGCCAGCGCGCCCGCGAGGCTGTAGGTGCCGCCCTCCGCGCGCACGAACAGCACGATCGCGATGGCGGCCGTGGCGTTCGGCAGCCGGCCGACGAGCGTGCCCGTCAGCAGCCGGGCGGCGTGCTTCGCCCTGAGGATCTCCAGGTATCCCGCGGCCAATGTCCCGCCTCCGTCGGCTAGCCCGAGGCAATGGACCACCTCAAGGTTTTACGTATAACGTCTCTCGTCATACGTACCATGTGCGCTGTTCGCCAGTCCAGACGAAGGAGCAGGCCCACGGTGGCACGAGGTAGCACGCGCCCGACGAGCCGTGACGTCGCCCGGGCCGCGGGGGTCTCCCAGGCCGCCGTCTCCCTCGTCCTCGGCGACAAGTGGCGCGGCCGCGTCGCCGAGACCACCGCGGAACGCGTACGGGAGGCGGCCCGCGAACTCGGCTACCGGCCCAATCTCGCCGCCCGCAACCTGCGCCTGGGCCGCACCCGCACCGTGCTGCTCGTGGTCCCCGCGCTCACCACGGAGTTCTTCGCCGGCGTCTACACCGGCGCGGCGCGGGTCGCGGCCGAGCACGGCTTCGGGGTGGTCCTCTACCCCTCCCCCGAGGGCGTCGGTCCCGCCCGTGACCCCTTCGCCTCGGCCCAGGCCGCCCTCGACGGCGTCCTCGCCTCCTCGATGGCCGCCGACGCGCTCACCGCCATCCGCGGCGACCAGCTCCCCCTGGTGATGCTGGACAGCGACCCCTCGGGAAGCCTCGGCGCCGCCACGGTCAACCTCGACATCGCCGACGGCGTCCGCCAGGTCGCCGACCATCTGCTGGGCCTCGGCCACCGCCGCTTCCTGCACCTCGCGGCCGACATCCCGTCCTGGACCTTCGAGGTCCGCGCGCGTGAACTCGCCGCCCGGGTCGGCGCGGCGGCCGGGACCTCGCTGCGCACCGCCGCCGCCCCGATCTCCATCGACGGCGCCCTGGCCGCCGCGGCGGCGGCCCTGAGCGCTCCGGGACCCCGGCCCACCGCCGTCGTGTGCGACGACGACAAGCTCGCGGCCGGCGTCTACAAGGCCCTGCGGCGGCTCGGCCTGCGCGTCCCCGACGACGTGTCCGTCACCGGCCTGGACGACCTCGCCCTGGCCACCGCGCTGGACCCCGAGCTGACGACGGTACGACTGGACGCCGAGCTGTTCGGCGAGCGAGGCATGCGGGCCCTCCTCGCCGTCCTGGAGGGCCGCGCACCGGACGCCGGGGACATCCCCGTCGAACTGGTCGTGCGGGCCTCCACGGGGCCGCCGAACGCCTCCTGAGACGCCCTGCGCCCCGGCCGAGGCATCGACCGGGGCGCACAAGGGTGAGGGGGCGGGGCTACTCCTCCTCGGCGCTCTCCGCCTCGGTGGTCGCGCCGTCCGTCTCCAGCAGCCGGGCCAGCTGACGGCCGACGATCCGCTTGAACTTGCGCGACTGCGGCCGCGTGCGGTCCAGCACGGCCACCTCCAGACGCTCGGCGGGGATCTCCCGCTCCGTGCCGTTGGTGTCGCGCGACAGGGCCTGGACGGCCAGCTTCAGCGCCTCGGCCAGACTCATGCCGTCCCGGTGGCGCTGGTCCAGGTAGCTGCTGATCTGCTCGGCGTTGCCGCCGACCGCCACCGAGCCGTGCTCGTCGACGATCGAGCCGTCGTGCGGCAGCCGGTAGATCTGGTCCCCGTCCGGCGTGGCCCCGACCTCGGCCACCACCAGCTCCACCTCGTAGGGCTTCTCGCCCGCCGAGGAGAAGATCGTGCCCAGTGTCTGGGCGTACACGTTGGCCAGACCGCGGGCGGTCACGTCGTCCCGGTCATAGGTGTAACCACGCAGGTCGGCGTACCGGACGCCGCCGATCCGGAGGTTCTCGTACTCGTTGTACTTGCCGGCGGCCGCGAAGCCGATCCGGTCGTAGATCTCGCTGAACTTGTGCAGCGCGCGGGACGGATTCTCGCCGACGAACACGATGCCGTCGGCGTACTGGATCACAACGAGGCTGCGGCCGCGCGCGATGCCCTTGCGGGCGTACTCGGCGCGGTCGGCCATCGCCTGCTGGGGTGAGACATAGAACGGCGTCGACACCGGTTATCCGTCCCTTTCTGTCGAAGTCACGGGGATCACCTGGGATGAGAACGGGGCCGCCGGCTACAGCAGGGCGGCGCGCGGGCCGTCCGGCTGCTCCAGGCGACGCGCCAGGATCGAGCGGGCGATCTCCGACGACTCCTCGTCGGTGAGCCGGCGGAAGCCGTCCTCGGTGATCACGGTGACGATGGGGTAGATCCGGCGCGCGACATCGGGACCACCGGTCGCCGAGTCGTCGTCCGCCGCGTCGTAGAGGGCCTGGACCACCAGGGTCGTGGCCTCTTCCTCGGTCAGGTTGTTGTGGAAGAGCTTCTTCATCGCCCCGCGCGCGAAGATCGAGCCGGAGCCGGTGGCGGCGTAGTTGTGCTCCTCGGAGCGGCCGCCCGTGACGTCGTAGGAGAAGATCCGGCCGCGGTCCCGGTCCACGTCGAACCCGGCGAACAGGGGCACGACCGCCAGGCCCTGCATGGCCATGCCCAGGTTGGAGCGGATCATGGTCGACAGCCGGTTCGCCTTGCCCTCGAGGGAGAGCTGCGCGCCCTCGACCTTCTCGAAGTGCTCCAGCTCCAGCTGGAACAGTTTCACCATCTCGACGGCCAGACCGGCGGTGCCGGCGATTCCGACGGCCGAGTACTCGTCAGCCGGGAAGACCTTCTCGATGTCCCGCTGCGCGATGACGTTGCCCATCGTGGCGCGACGGTCACCGGCGAGCACGACACCACCGGGGAACGTCACGGCGACGATCGTCGTGCCGTGCGGCGCGTCGATCACACCCTGTGTCGGGGGCAGCTGCCGCATGCCGGGCAGCAGCTCCGGCTGGTGGTCGGAGAGAAAGTCCATGAAGGACGAGGACCCGGGCGTCAGGAAGGCAGCCGGTAGACGCCCGGTGCTACGAGTGTTGGCTTCCACGCGTTTCCTTCCAGATATTCGGCTGCTCGGTACACGGCTGCGGGGTCATCCCTCAACAGGCCGAGGCCGGAATTGCAGTTGAAGCACGGTATGCCACGGACCCTACCCGCCGGATGACGGTGATCAACCTGCGTGGCCGACGCTGCCGCCGCAAGGCCTCAGAGCGTGGCCGCCGACAGGAGGAGGCTGCGCGCGGCTTGATCGTCGGACCGCGCGCAGCGCTGCACACCCTCTTCGCTTCTCAACCCACGATCCCCCGATACCTTCGGATCGAAGGCTACTCGCCACCCTTCTGAACGAAGCTGCGAACGAAGTCCTCGGCGTTCTCCTCGAGGACGTCGTCGATCTCGTCCAGAACGGAGTCCACGTCGTCGCTCAGCTTCTCCTGGCGCTCCTTGAGGTCCTCCGATGCCTGCGCCTCGGGCGCCTGCTCCTCGACCTCCTCCGTGGAGCGCGTCGCCTTCTGCTGGCCGCCGCCGGTGTCCTTGGTCGCCATAACCCTCACCCCGCTCTTTCGCCCGACATGGTCGACAGGTCGGCATTCCTGCCGATCGGTGATGATCAGACCCTACAAGCCGGGTCCGACATCGGCCCCGCAGTTTCCACAACGTACGGGGGCCACCTCGATGATTCCCTCACGGGAGGCTTTCCACCCCGCCGGAGAGGTTGCGTCCGGGTGGTCGTTCAGCCGCCCGAGAGCACCTTGACCAGGTCTTCCGCCGTGCGGCAGCGGTCCAGGAGCGCCTTGACGTGATTTCGCGTTCCGCGAAGAGGTTCGAGGGTTGGGACGCGCTGGAGCGAGTCCCGGCCCGGCAGGTCGAAGATCACCGAGTCCCAGGAGGCCGCCGCGACGTCGTCGGCGTACTGCTCCAGGCAGCGGCCGCGGAAGTACGCGCGGGTGTCCTCCGGGGGCTTCGTGACGGCCCGCTCGACCTCGCTCTCGTCCAGCAGGCGCTTCATGCGGCCACGGGCCGCGAGACGGTTGTAGAGGCCCTTGTCGGCCCGTACGTCGGCGTACTGGAGGTCGACGAGGTGCAGACGGGCGGCGTCCCAGTCGAGGCCGTCACGGCGCCGGTAGCCCTCCATGAGCTCCCGCTTGGCGACCCAGTCCAGTTCGCCGGCGAGGCTCATGGGGTCGTTCTCCAGGCGGTTCAGGGTGTCCTCCCAGCGCGCGAGGACGTCCTTCGTCTGGTCGTCGGCGTCCGCGCCGAACCGCTCCTCCACGTACTTGCGCGACAGCTCGAAGTACTCCATCTGCAGCTGGACCGCGGTGAGCGTGCGGCCGCTGCGCAGGGTGACCAGCCGCTTCAGCGTCGGGTCGTGGGAGACCTGGTGGAGGGTGCGGACCGGCTGGTCGACCGCCAGGTCCACGGCGATGAAGCCGTCCTCGATCATCGACAGGACCAGGGCCGTCGTGCCCAGCTTCAGATACGTCGAGATCTCGGAGAGGTTCGCGTCGCCGATGATCACATGCAGGCGCCGGTACTTCTCCGCGTCCGCGTGCGGCTCGTCGCGCGTGTTGATGATCGGGCGCTTCAGCGTCGTCTCCAGGCCGACCTCGACCTCGAAGTAGTCGGCGCGCTGGCTGAGCTGGAAGCCGTGCTCGTGGCCGTCCTGGCCGACGCCCACGCGACCCGCGCCGGTGACCACCTGGCGCGAGACGAAGAAGGGCGTCAGGTGGCGCACGATGTCCGAGAAGGCGGTCTCCCGCTTCATCAGGTAGTTCTCGTGCGTGCCGTAGGAGGCGCCCTTGTTGTCGGTGTTGTTCTTGTAGAGGTGGATGGGCTGCGCGCCGGGCAGTGCGGCGGCACGCTCGGCGGCCTCGGCCATGATCCGCTCGCCGGCCTTGTCCCAGAGGACGGCGTCGCGGGGGTTGGTGACCTCGGGCGAGCTGTACTCGGGGTGCGCGTGGTCGACGTAGAGCCGCGCCCCGTTGGTGAGGATGACGTTGGCGAGGCCGATGTCCTCGTCGGTGAGCTGGCTGGAGTCGGCGACCTCGCGGGCGAGGTCGAAACCGCGCGCGTCCCGCAGCGGGTTCTCCTCCTCGAAGTCCCAGCGGGCCCGGCGGGCCCGGTGCATCGCCGCCGCGTAGGCGTTGACGATCTGGGACGAGGTGAGCATGGCATTGGCGTTGGGGTGGCCGGGGACGGAGATGCCGTACTCCGTCTCGATGCCCATTACTCGCCGTACGGTCATGCGGCCCTCCTTGCCCGGCGGCACCCTCGGTCGTGGGCGCCGCTCAGATACCGGTGGTGCTCCGGCGCGTGTGCGGTGCCCGTCCCCGCACTGCGCGACCCGGCGGTACGGAAGAGCCTAGAACGCCTCCGCGCTGGTGGGGAGATCATTTGCGTCATTGCCTTGCTCCAGCCGTGGCCCGGAAAAGCAGTCGGCTGCGGGTACCCGTGGTGGGCACCCGCAGCCGCCCTGGTCCTACAGGTACTGTCCGGTGTTCGCCACCGTGTCGATGGAGCGTCCGGTGTCCGCGCCCTGCTTTCCGGTGATGAGGGTACGGATGTAGACGATCCGTTCGCCCTTCTTTCCGGAGATCCGGGCCCAGTCGTCGGGGTTGGTGGTGTTCGGCAGGTCCTCGTTCTCCTTGAACTCGTCCACGCACGCCTGGAGGAGATGGGAGACCCGAAGGCCCTTCTGGTTGTGGTCGAGGAAGTCCTTGATCGCCATCTTCTTGGCGCGGCCGACGATGTTCTCGATCATCGCGCCGGAGTTGAAGTCCTTGAAGTAGAGGACTTCCTTGTCACCGTTGGCGTAGGTGACCTCCAGGAAGCGGTTCTCCTCGGATTCGGCGTACATGTGTTCCACGGCCGTCTGGATCATGCTCTGGACGGTGGTGGTCCGGTCGCCTCCGTGTTCGCCCACGTCCTCGGCGTGCAGGGGAAGGCGTTCGGTGAGGTACTTCTGGAAGATGTCCTTGGCCGCTTCGGCGTCCGGTCGCTCGATCTTGATCTTCACGTCGAGACGGCCGGGGCGCAGGATCGCGGGGTCGATCATGTCCTCACGGTTGGAGGCGCCGATGACGACCACGTTCTGCAGGCCTTCGACACCGTCGATCTCGGCGAGGAGCTGCGGGACGATGGTGTTCTCCACGTCCGAGCTCACGCCGGAGCCGCGGGTGCGGAAGAGGGACTCCATCTCGTCGAAGAAGACGATGACGGGGGTGCCCTCGGAGGCCTTCTCCCTCGCACGCTGGAAGACCAGGCGGATCTGCCGCTCGGTCTCGCCGACGTACTTGTTGAGGAGCTCGGGACCCTTGATGTTGAGGAAGAAGCTCTTGCCGGTGGCCTGGCCGGTGACCTCGGCGACCTTCTTGGCCAGCGAGTTGGCGACGGCCTTGGCGATGAGCGTCTTGCCGCATCCGGGAGGTCCGTAGAGCAGGACGCCCTTGGGCGGGCGCAGCTCGTGCTCCTTGAAGAGGTCGGGGTAGAGGTACGGGAGCTCCACGGCGTCGCGGATCATCTCGATCTGCCCGCCGAGCCCGCCGATCTGCTCGTAGCCGATGTCGGGAACCTCTTCGAGGACGAGTTCCTCGACCTCGCTCTTGGGAACGACCTCATAGACGTAGCCGGAGCGCGGTTCGAGCAGCAGGGCGTCGCCGGGGCGGATGACGACGTCGAGCAGCGGCTCGGCGAGCCGGACCACCCGTTCCTCGTCGGTGTGCCCCTGCACGAGGGCGCGTACGCCGTCCTCCAGGATCTCCTTGAGGGTGACGATGTCGCCGACGCTCTCGTACTCCATGGCCTCGACCACGTTGAGCGCTTCGTTCAGCATCACTTCCTGGCCGCGCCGGAGCTCTTCGAGCTCGACGCTGGGGCTGACGTTCACCCGGAGCTTGCGGCCCCCGGTGAAGATGTCGGCCGTGCCGTCCTCGTTCGCCGTGAGGAAGACACCGAAGCCGGCCGGCGGCTGGGCGAGCCGGTCGACTTCTTCCTTGAGGGCCACGATCTGGTCGCGGGCCTCACGGAGTGTGTTCGCGAGTCGCTCGTTCTGGGCGGACACGCCGGCCAGGTTTGTCTGTAGCTCGACGATCCGCTCTTCGAGAATCCTCGTGTGCCGCGGAGAGTCGGCGAGCTTGCGTCGCAGGACGGCGATCTCCTGCTCAAGGTAGGCAATCTGCCCGGACGGGTCGTCGGACCCTCGTCCCGGGCGGATGCCGCGGTTCATGTCGTCGTCGTGGGCTGCCACGGTCCTCACCTCCTCCAAGGGGAGCTGGACGCTTCCAGACCCTACCTGGGTGGGTGTCGATTGAAACCCCTAGATCACAAAGACTGTCGGGGTGTGTCCGATCTTCACCCTTGCGCTCTCCCTCACGCCAGGGGAATACCCACCGAACACGGTCCGGAAGCCGCCGAGGGTAGGGTCGAAGTGTTCAACACCCGTCAGAGCCTGCATGGTTCCCTTGCGGCTCGACAGTAAACGGCAGGAGATATGGGCGTGCAGCAGGAGGCCGGTGTCGGCAGCGAGGACCTCGAGGTCTGGATCGACCAGGATCTCTGTACCGGCGACGGGATCTGCGCCCAGTACGCGCCGGAGGTGTTCGAGCTGGACATCGACGGTCTGG
The DNA here is from genome assembly GCF_031456635.1 of Streptomyces sp. 3330. Lineage (NCBI taxonomy): Bacteria > Bacillati > Actinomycetota > Actinomycetes > Kitasatosporales > Streptomycetaceae > Streptomyces > Streptomyces sp. 3330. The sequence goes on along the minus strand of NZ_JAVDVA010000018.1, from coordinate 196,661 downwards.
CCTACGTCAAGGGCGCCGACGACGAACTGCTCCAGGCCAAGGGGGCCACGACCCCGGTGCCGTTGCCGCTGTTGACGGACGTGGTGGACTCGGCGCGGGAGTGCCCGGGCGACTGCATCCACGTGCGACGCGTTTCGGACAGCGTCGAGGTCTACGGTCCGGACGCGGAGTGACCCGCCGGACGCGGAATGTGAAGACTGTCTGATTTCTCACAGCTCGGCGGTCCGGATCAGACGCTGTGCGCGCCCGCCGGGGTCGAGCGGACGAACCTGTCGTCCTTCCACTGCCACTTGGCGCTCTCCTTCACGTCGGGGCAGCAACTGGGCACGTCGGCCGTGGAGTAGCCGAGGAACGTGGCGAGGACGGCTCCGTCGGCGACGGAGAGGCTCGTGACGGTGTTGCGGGCCTTGGGGTCGACCAGGGTCGCGACCACGCGCGCGCGCGTGCTGTCTGCGCCCTGGGTGAGCACGTACACGCCGTCGGGCGGGGTTCCCATGGGGGCGTCGCAGTGGACCACCGCGACGGTCTCCGGGACGCCGTCGCCGTCGAGGTCCCCGCTCGCCTTCTTGACCACGAGAGCCTGCACGGGGCCGCATGCGAGCGGGAAGTCGACGCCGGCGGTGCCGGGGGCCGCGGTGGTGGCGGGAGTGGGCGCGGCGGCCGGGCCCGCCGCCTGGGCGGCGGTCGCGGGTCCGGGCTGCAGGAGCGAGGAGAGGGCGACGACGCCGGCAACGGCGGCCGCGGTCGCGACCCAGTGGATCGGCCGGGTGTGGGTGTGTGCCAGTTCCGGGAGGACGGATTGCTGCACTGGCAGTGTCTCCTGTGGTGGCTGTGCCGGTGGGGCTGGGGGATCGGCCAGCATCGTGCCACACGTCACAGGCCGGGGGAACGGCGGGGTCCGGGATATCGGACGCGCCGTCCGGGGCCGCGCCCCACGGCGGCGGGCCGTGCCGACCGGCGCCGGACCGGCGGGCGAGGGTGTCCGGCCGCCGCCAACGACGAGGCGCCCCGACCGAGTTCCGGGTGGGTCCGGGAACTCGGTCGGGGCGCCTTGCCGTTGAACGGTGTGCTGGGGCGGCGTCAGCGGCCGCTGCCTCCGTCGGCATTGGGACCGGTGTAGTCCTCGCCGTAGGCGCCCTTGGCGGGGCGGCGGCGGCGCATCGGCGGCTCGACGCCGTCGGCGAGGCGACGGGCGGTGAGCAGGAAGCCGGTGTGACCGATCATCCGGTGGTCCGGGCGGACCGCCAGGCCCTCCACGTGCCAGTTGCGGATCATCGATTCCCAGGAGGTCGGCTCGTTGAAGGAGCCGATCTCGCGGATGGACTCGACGGTGCGCGCGAGCTGGGTGGTGGTGGCCACGTAGCAGCACAGGATGCCGCCGGGCACGAGCGCCTTGGAGACGGCCTCCAGGCACTCCCAGGGGGCGAGCATGTCGAGGATGACGCGGTCGACGTCGGTGTCGGACAGGTTGTCCTGGAGGTCGCCGACGGTGAGCTGCCAGGCGGGGTGCGGGCCGCCGAAGTAGCGCTCCACGTTCTGCTGGGCGATCTCGGCGAAGTCCTCGCGGCGCTCGTAGCTGTGCAGCATGCCCTGGTCGCCGATGGCGCGCAGCAGGAAGCTGCTGAGCGAGCCGGAGCCGACGCCGGCTTCGACGACGCGGGCGCCGGGGAAGATGTCGGCGAAGGCGAGGATCTGCCCCGCGTCCTTCGGGTAGACGACGGCAGCCCCGCGGGGCATGGACAGGACGTAGTCGGGGAGCAGGGGGCGCAGCGCGAGGTAGGCGACGTTCCCGGTGGTGCGGACAACGCTGCCCTCGGGAGCACCGATCAGTTCGTCGTGCGGGAAGGAACCCTTGTGGGTGTGGAAGTTCTTCCCGGCCTCGAGCGTGAACGTGTAGTGGCGGCCCTTGGGGTCGGTCAGCTGAACCTGGTCCCCGACCTTGAAGGGCCCGCGCCTGCGGGCGGCACCGGTCGGTTCGGACATGTGAACAGCCTACCGGGGTTTGCCGGGGCCGCCGACCACGGGGACGACCCGGCTAGGAGGGCCTGGCCATGGCCTTGACGAAGGCGCGCTCGACGTCGGCGGCGGACAGGACGCCGAAGATCTCGCCGGTCTCCTCGACCACGAGGTACTCGGTGGCGGGGGTGGCCCGCAGGACGTCGAGGAGGTCCTCCCCGGCCAGCTCGGCGGAGACCCGCATGCCCTCGGTGAGGTCCTGGGCGAGGCCGCTGACGGCGACCCAGGGGCGGCGGTGTTCGGGCACCCCGACGATGGCGGCCTCGCGGACGAGGGAGAGGGGTTCGCCATGGGCGTCGACGACGACGAGGGCGCGGGCGCCGGCGTCGTTGGCGCGGCGCAGGGCCTCGGAGAGCGGGGTGTGGGTCTCGACCGGGACGGCACGCCGGGTGAGGGTGCGGGCGCGCAGCTCGGGGAGGTGTTCGCGCAGACGGGCCATGCGCAGGCTGTTGCCGGCGCCGGTCCAGATGATCGCGGCGAGGATGGCCGCGAGGAGGGCGTCGGTGACGGTGTCCATGCCGACGCTGTCCTCGGCGCTGGAGCCGAGGGCGCCGGACTGGGTGAGCAGCGGCAGGCCGATGAGGACGGAGACGGCGAGGGCGCGGCCGACCCAGGCGGCGGCGATGGTGCCGTTCATGGGCTTGCCGGTGAGCTTCCAGACGACGGCACGGAGCATGCGGCCGCCGTCGAGCGGGAGGCCGGGCAGCAGGTTGAAGATCGCCACGATGAGGTTGGAGATCATCAGCCCGGCCAGCAGGACGCCCGGGACGGTGCCGGGCTCCACGGGCTGCAGGGCGAGGTAGAAGACACCGGCGAGGACCAGGGAGAGCAGCGGGCCGACGAAGGCGAGCCAGAATTCCCGGCCGGGGGTCTCGGCCTCCTTCTCGATCTCGGAGACGCCGCCGAAGAACTGGAGCTGGATGCGGCGGACCGGGAGCTTGAAGCGGAGGGCGGCGATGGTGTGCGCGAGTTCGTGGATGAGCACGGAGGCGTAGAAGGCGACCGCGAAGAAGAGGGAGACGAGGTAGCGCAGGGCGCCGAGTTCGGGGAGCACGCGGTCGAGCTGGTTGCCGAAGACCCAGGTGATGAGGGCGGCGACGAGGAACCAGCTGGGCGCCACGTAGACGGGGACGCCGAAGGGACGGCCCATGAGGAGGCCGCCGCGCGGCTGCTCCGGGGGGCGCTGGGGCGGCGGGCCCTTGGGAAGCGTGGGGGTGAGAGCGGGAGGCACCGGTTGCCCGGTCGCGGCCCCGCTCGTCGCGGCCCCGGCGGTCGTCCCGGATTCGCCCCCCGCCTCGGACCCGGTTCCGGCACCGGCACCGGTCCCGGCCCCGCTCTCGGTCTCGTGGTGCTCGTCCGCGTGCGCACCGGTCGCGCGGTGGTCGTCACCGGGTGCCGAGGGCGTCTGCGGTGCGCCGCCGTCGGCCTCGGCTTCGGCGGGTGCGGCCTCGCCCGGCGGCGTCGCCTCGGGCCCGGTCGGCTCGGGTTCCGTGCCGGGGGTGCCGGGGCCCGGGGTTTTCGCGAGGTCGGTGGCCGGGGACGCAGGTGTCGCGGGGTGCTCGGCCGACTCTTCGTTGTCCGGCCGCGGCCGCCCGGTCCCGCCGCTTTCCACCACGGTGTCCCCTCGTCGAAGCGTCTCCCGCTCGTACAGGGCGGAAGGGTCTCGGACCGATGGTATGCGGCGGTCGTGACGTGTTCCGCCCCGGCACCCCCCCGCGTTTCCCCGGTCGTCGCCGGTGTTCGGGGCGAGCCGGGGTCCGCGGACCGGGTCACTGTCAGTGGCGGGCCGTAAGGTCTGGGGTATGGAGAGCAGCAACGAGGGTGTCGCCCGGGCGGGCGACGGCGGTGCCGTGGAGGTTCCGGCACACACGGAGGCGAGCGCGTCGGTGCCGGTCGCTCCGGAGGCGGTCGTCGCCGAGCCGGTCGAGGCGATCGGCCCCGAGGCGGTGGAGGCGGTCGCCCCCGGAGGGGTGGCGACGGCCGTCGGGGCCAAGGCGCCCGCCTCGCTGTCGCCCTCGCGGGCCGGTGACTTCATGCAGTGCCCGCTGCTGTACCGGTTCCGGGTGATCGACCGGCTGCCGGAGAAGCCGAGCCCGGCGGCCACGAAGGGCACGCTGGTGCACGCGGTCCTGGAGCGGCTGTTCGACGCGCCGGCGGCCGAGCGGACCGCGCCGCGGGCCAAGTCGCTGATCCCGGGCCAGTGGGACCGGCTGCGGGAGACACGGCCGGAGGTCGTGGAGCTGTTCGCCGACGATCCGGAGGGCGAGCGGCTGGCCGGCTGGCTGGTGGAGGCGGAGCGGCTGGTCGAGCGGTGGTTCACGCTGGAGGATCCGACACGGCTGGAGCCTGCGGAGCGGGAACTGTTCGTCGAGGCGGAGCTGGACTCGGGGCTGCGGCTGCGCGGGATCATCGACCGGGTCGACGTCGCGCCCACGGGCGAGGTGCGGATCGTCGACTACAAGACCGGCAAGGCGCCCCGGCCCGAGTACGCCGAGGGCGCGCTGTTCCAGATGAAGTTCTACGCCCTGGTGGTGTGGCGGCTGAAGAACGTCGTCCCCCGCCGCCTTCAGCTGGTGTACCTGGGCAGTGGTGACGTGCTGACCTACGACCCGGTCCTGGCCGATCTGGAGCGGGTGGAGCGCAAGTTGCTCGCCCTGTGGGACGCCATCCGGCTGGCGACGGAGACGGGTGAGTGGCGGCCGCGGCCGACCAAGCTGTGCGGCTGGTGCGATCACCAGGCCCACTGCCCGGAGTTCGGCGGCACTCCCCCGCCGTATCCGCTCCCCGTGACACTGCCCGTGAGGGCGGCGGAGTCCGCGGACGGGGCTCAGGGCAGAATGGGGCCGGGCTAAAGAAGGAGACATACGTGGCCATCCGCGTCCTACTGGTCGATGACCAGCCGCTGCTGCGTACCGGCTTCCGGATGATCCTGGAAGCCGAGCAGGATCTCGCGGTCGTCGGCGAGGCCGGAGACGGCCTCCAGGCCCTCGACCAGGTGCGGGCGTTGCAGCCCGATGTGGTGCTGATGGACATCCGCATGCCGCGGATGGACGGGGTGGAGGCGACCCGGCAGATCACCGGGCCGGGGCGGGACGGACCGGCGAAGGTGCTGGTGCTGACCACCTTCGACCTCGACGAGTACGTGGTGGAGGCGCTGCGGGCCGGCGCGAGCGGGTTCCTGCTGAAGGACGCGCCCGCCAACGAACTGGTGCAGGCGATCCGGGTGGTGGCCTCGGGTGAGGCCATGCTGGCGCCGAGCATCACGCGCCGGCTGCTCGACAAGTACGCCACGCATCTGCCCTCCGGCGACGAGCCGGTGCCGGACACCCTGCACACGCTCACCGACCGTGAGGTGGAGGTGCTCAAGCTGGTGGCGCGCGGGCTGTCGAACGCCGAGATCGCCGCCGACCTCTTCGTCAGCGAGACCACCGTGAAGACGCACGTGGGTCACGTGCTGAACAAGCTGGGGCTGCGCGACCGGGTCCAGGCGGCGGTGTACGCGTACGAGAGCGGTCTGGTGCGCCCCGGCGCGCAGTAGCGCGGAGGAACCGCGGGAGCCGCAGGAACCGCGGTGGCCGCGGGATGTGAAGGAGCGAAGGCGCCCCCCCGGCCGGGGGGCGCCTTCGTCGCGTGCGGCTGTCAGGGCGTCAGCTCTTGCTGAGTTCCCAGAAGCGGAACACCGTGGAGGCGTCCAGGCAGCTCTCCAGGCCGTAGACGTTCTCGCCGACGACCGCGTACTGCTTGGCCTGCCAGAGCGGCAGGACGGGCACCTGCTTGGCGACGATGTCCTGGATCTCGGCGTAGTCCGCGTCGGTGGCGGTGCGGTCGCTCTGCGCGGCGGTGCGCGGGACCAGCGTGCCGGTGATGGCCGTGTCGGCGTAGTGGTTGCCCAGCACGTTGCCCTTGCCGAAGAACGGCGAGGTGAAGTTGTCGGCGTCCGGGTAGTCGGGCACCCAGCCCTTGACGTACACGCCGTACTTGCCGGCGGCGACGTCCTTCTCGTACTGGCCGTAGGCGACGGAGCGCACGTCGGCGTCGAACAGTCCGCTGGCGTTCAACTGGGCGGCGATCGCCTTGAGTTCCTGGTCGGTGGCCGGGCCGTAGCGGGTCGGCGTGGACCAGAGGGTGAGCTTCACCTTGCCGGTGATGCCCTCGTCGGCGAGCGCCGCGGCGGCCGCGGCCCGGGAGGGGCGGGCGCCGTAGCGGTCGAAGAACGCGGTGTTGTGGCCCGCGATACCGGCCGGGACGATCGAGTAGAGGGGTTCGGCGGTGCCCTCGTAGACGTCCTTGATCAGGGCTTCGCGGTCGATGAGATGGGCGATGGCCCGGCGGACGCCGAGCTTCCCGGCGACCGGGTCGTCCATGTTGAAGACGAGGTGCTGGACCTCGGCGCTGCTGCCCTCGACGACCTCGGCGCCACCGTCGGCGGTGCTCTGCTGGATGTCGGAGACGTCGGCGGCGGTGAGGCCCCGGTAGGCGATGTCGATCTCGTTCGCGAGCAGGGCCTGCTTCAGGGCCTTCTGGTCGCCGCTGAAGAACTTGAGGGTGACGCCGGTGTTCTGGGCCTCGCCCGCGCTGCCCCGGTAGTTCTCGTTGACGGAGAACACGGCCTCGTCGTCGCCGAAGGAGTCCAGCTTGTAGGGGCCGGAGCCCACGGCGGCGCCGTCGGCGCGCAGGCTGTCGGCGTCGTACTCGGCGTGGTCGACGATGGAGCCGGCGCCCGAGGCGATCTTGCTGGGGAAGGTGGCGTCGGGGACCCCGAGCCGGAAGACGACCGTCTTGGCGTCCGGTGTCTCTACCTTGTCGAGCGTGGGGAACATGACGGCCGGGCCGGCGGCGTCGTTGATCTTCAGCATGCGGTCGAAGGAGAACTTGACGTCCTCGGAGGTGAGCGCGTCGCCGTTGCTGAACTTCAGCCCGTCCTTCAGCGTGCACGTGTAGACCTGGGTCCGCGTGTCCGTGAAGGAGCATTCCCGCGCCGCGTCCGGCTCGGGTTCCGTGCCGCCCTTGGGGAAGCTCAGCAGGGACTGGAAGACGTTGTTGAACAACAGCCAGGATCCCGGGTCGTAGCCCGAGGCCGGGTCCGTGGCCAGGACGTCGTCGGACATCCCGAGGACCACGGAGGAGGCGTCACCCGCGGAGCCGCCGCTCTGGGTGCCGCAGCCGGTCAACAGGCCGGAGGCCAGTCCCGCCACGATCGGCAGGACTGGCCACTGGTTACGCACGTTCACAAAATGCCTTGTCGTCGGTTCTCTGCACACCGGGGCCGCCGTCCCGGGCCCCGGAAGGGGGGTGCGTCAGTTGCTCACGCCGCGGCCGAGCTCCCAGAGCTGCAGGGTCGCGGAGGAGTTCAGCACGTAGGCCGTGCCGGTGACGTCGTTGTTCGCGGCCACGTACTGCTTGCCCTGCCACAGCGGCAGGACCGGGACGTCCTTGGCGACGATGTCCTGGATCTTGGTCAGGTCCTTGGCGGCGCTGAGGCGGTCGGCCTCGCGGCGGGAGGACGGGATCAGGTCGTCGATGATGTCCGCGTTGGAGTACGGGGACTTGAGGAAGTTGTCCTTGTCGAGGAACGGGGCGACGAAGTTGTCGGCGTCGGGGAAGTCGGGGAACCAGCCCATCCCGTAGACCGCGTACTCGCCCTTGCGCTCGGCCGGGACGAACGCGTCCCAGGCGGTGCCCTTGATGGTGACGTCGAACAGGCCGCTGGCGTTGAGCTGCTTCTGCAGCACCTCGAACTCCTGCTTGGTGGCCGGGCCGTAGTGGTCGGTCGTGTAGTTCAGCGTCAGCTTCACCGGGGTGGTGATGTCCGAGTCCTCCAACAGCGCCTTGGCCTTGGCGACGCTCGGGTCGCCGTAGGTGTTGAAGAACGAGTTGGAGTGCGCGGTGAGCGTGGCCGGGACCAGCGAGTAGAGGGGCTCGGCCTGGGAGCCGTACACCTCGGAGACGAGCTCGCTGCGGTTGATGATCTGGGCCATCGCCTGGCGCACGGCCTTGGACTTGACCGCCGGGTCGGTGGTGTCGAAGGCCAGGTAGCGGATCTCGAGGCCGTTGAGTTCGACGAGGCTGATGTCGCTGGTCGCGGAGGCCTCGGAGAGCTTCTGGATCTGCTCCGGCGACATGGTGCGGGTCATCAGGTCGATGTCGCCCTTTTCGAGGGCGGTGCCCATGTCGTCGGCGTTCTCGTACGAGACCATGTCGACCTGGTCGTTGTTCACCGTCAGAGTCCCCTTGTAGTGGGGGTTCTTGGTGAAGACCGCCTTCGTCATCTCGTCGCCGTCGGTCTCGGCCTTGAGGGTGTAGGGGCCGGAGCCGTCGATCGAGAAGCCGTCGCGCAGCTTGTCCTTCTCGTAGTCGTCGGGGTTGACGATGCCGGCGACCGGAGTCGACAGCTTGAAGGGGAAAGTGGCGTCGGCGGTCTTGAGGTGGAAGATGACTTCGTTGTCACCCTGCGTCTCGATGGTGTCGATCGTGGACAGCAGGGCGAACACACCGGAGTCGGCCTTGATGGTGCGGGCGCGCTCGATGGAGAACTTGACGTCCTCGGCGGTGACCGCGTCGCCGTTCGCGAACTTGAGGCCGCTGCGCAGCTTGCAGGCGTAGCGCTCGTTGCCGGTGTCGGTGAAGCCGCAGCTCTGGGCCGCCTCCGGGACGGGCTCGCCCTCGCCCTTGGGCTGGATCATCAGCGTCTGCACGGTCTGGCGCAGGATGTTCCAGGTGCCGACGTCGTAGGAGTACGCCGGGTCGAGGGGCGCCGGAGCGTCCTTGGTGACGGTGAACCGGTCCGTGGTGCCCATGACGATGGCGTCCCCACTGCCGCTACCACTGTCGGACCCGCCGCAGGCGGCGAGTACGGGCGCGAGCAGACTTACCACGGCCGGCAGCACCAAAGTCTTGCGGTTCATGCTCGAGTTTCTCCAGAGCTGTCGAGTCCGTGTACCCGGCATGCAGGGGTGTCGCGGCGGATCACGGGGTTAGGGCGAGGTTCTCGCGATGAGATTAGTCCGCACCGGCACGAGGGTTGACGGTCACCGGAGTTGAAACTCCATCACGCTGTGAAACCGGCCGCGGACGCACTGAACAACCCTCAGCGGAAGGATTCGTACAGCCGCCCATCAATCGGGACACAAAGACCCGCGGAAGCCCTCCCCGGCAGGGCTTCATGCACACAGAGAGTCAACTGTCGACCCCCGGACAGGTGGGGAACGTCACACGCCGCACAGGGTTCGGACGGGGTGGAATTCGGCCGCCGCCGAGGACTGGCCGAAGATCGGAATTTCACCGCGCACGCGCGCCGAAATTCCTGGCTATCGGCGGTGCACGCTGGGTGAACGCCTATCGCATTTCCGTCATCGGGCGATCACCAATGTTCGAGATGCCGATCATCGGAGCGGCATCAGGTCCCGCAGAAATGCGAGGTCGACCTGTTCCAGCGAGGGGACGACGGTACGGCCGCGGGACGGCGTGATCGGCGCCACGGAGGGCACCGCGACCACGTGACAGCCCGCCGCCTCGGCCGAGGCCACCCCGGTCGCGGTGTCCTCGATGACGGCGCACCGGGCGGGGTCCGCGCCGAGCCCGGCGGCCGCGAACAGATAGGGGTCGGGGTAGGGCTTGGTCCGCGGGACCTCGTCGCCGGCCACGCTCAGGCGGAAGTTCTCGGCGCCGAGCGAGATCAGGACGCGGTCGATGATGCGCCGGTGGGAGGCGGAGACGAGGGCCGTGGGCACCTCGTGCTCGGCCAGTTCGGCGAGGAGCCGGGCGGCGCCCGGCATCAGGGGCAGAGCCCGGGTGATGCGGTCCTCGAACCCCTCGTTGAGCAGGACGGTGAGCGCGGCGAGGTCGATGTCGGCCCCGGTCGCCTCGATCAGGAATCCGGCGCTGCGGCTCATCGGCCCGCCGACCACGACATGGCGCCACGAGTCGTCGAGGGTGTGGCCCAGACCGGCGAAGACCTCCACCTCGACGTCCCACCAGAAGCCCTCGGTGTCCACCAGGGTGCCGTCCATGTCGAGCAGCACGGCCTCCAGGGCGGAGCCCTCGGCCGTACGGGTTACTGGCGCGGGAACCGTACTGGTCATCCACATACCTCCTGGAGGGACGAGCAGGCCGGTTCCCGCTGCGGGGAACCGGCCTTCGGTGGACCGACCAGTGTACGACTTATCCGATCAGTGTGCTCGGTGGCACACGCGTCACCGTGCGTTGAAGTACTTCGCCTCGGGGTGGTGGATCACGATGGCGTCCGTGGACTGCTCGGGGTGGAGCTGGAACTCCTCCGACAGGTGGACGCCGATCCGCTCGGGCTCGAGCATCTCGGCGATCTTGGCGCGGTCCTCCAGGTCGGGGCAGGCGCCGTAGCCGAGCGAGAAGCGGGCGCCGCGGTACTTCAGGGCGAACATGTCCTCGACGTCGGCCGGGTCCTCGCCCGCGAAGCCGAGTTCGGAACGCACGCGCGCGTGCCAGTACTCGGCGAGGGCCTCGGCGAGCTGCACGGACAGGCCGTGCAGTTCGAGGTAGTCGCGGTAGGAGTTCGACTCGAAGAGCCGCGCGGTCTCCTCGCCGATGCGGGAGCCGACGGTGACGACCTGGAAGCCGACGACGTCCGTCTCCCCCGACTCCTCCGGGCGGAAGAAGTCGGCCAGGCACAGCCGGCGGCCGCGGCGCTGGCGGGGGAAGGTGAAGCGGGTGCGTTCGTTGCCCCGTTCGTCCAGGATGATCAGGTCGTCGTCCTTGGACACGCACGGGAAGTAGCCGTAGACGACGGCCGCCTCGAGGAGGTTGTCGGTCTGGAGCTTGTCCAGCAGGCCGCGCAGCCGGGGCCGGCCCTCGGTCTCGACGAGTTCCTCGTAGCTCGGGCCCTCGCCGGTGCGGGCCTGCTTCAGGCCCCACTGGCCCTTGAAGAGGGCGCCTTCGTCGAGCCAGGAGGCGTACTCCTTGAGCTGGATGCCCTTGATGACGCGGGTGCCCTCGAACGGCGGCTTCGGGACGGGGTTGTCGGTGGCGACGTCGGAACGGACGTGGCCCTCCTCCGGGCGCTCCTCCGTCTCGACGACGGTGGCGCTCGGGCGGACCCGGCGCTGCTTCAGCTCCGGCAGCACGGCCCCGGGCACCCCGCGCTTGACGCCGATCAGGGCGTCCATCAGGCGCAGCCCCTCGAAGGCGTCGCGGGCGTAGCGGACCTCGCCCTGGTAGATCTCGTGCAGGTCCTGCTCGACGTAGGCCCTGGTCAGGGCGGCGCCGCCGAGGATCACCGGGTAGTCGGCCGCCAGCTTGCGCTGGTTCAGCTCCTCCAGGTTCTCCTTCATGATCACCGTGGACTTGACCAGCAGACCCGACATGCCGATGACGTCGGCCTTGTGCTCGACGGCGGCGTCCAGGATCGCGGAGACCGGCTGCTTGATGCCGAGGTTGACGACGTTGTAGCCGTTGTTGGACAGGATGATGTCGACGAGGTTCTTGCCGATGTCGTGGACGTCGCCGCGCACGGTGGCCAGCACGATGGTGCCCTTGCCCTCGGCGTCCGACTTCTCCATGTGCGGTTCGAGGTAGGCGACGGCGGTCTTCATGACCTCGGCGGACTGGAGCACGAACGGCAGCTGCATCTGGCCGGAACCGAACAGTTCGCCGACCACCTTCATGCCGTCCAGGAGCGTGTCGTTGACGATGTCGAGGGCCGGGCGGGTCTCGAGGGCCTCGGCGAGGTCGGCGTCCAGGCCGTTCTTCTCGCCGTCGATGATCCGGCGCTTGAGGCGCTCGTCCAGCGGCAGCGCGGCCAGTTCCTCGGCCTTGCCGGCCTTGAGGGACTTGGTGGTGGCGCCCTCGAACAGCGCCATCAGCTTCTGGAGGGGGTCGTAGCCCTCGGCGCGCCGGTCGTAGATCAGGTCGAGGGCGGTGTTGACCTCTTCCTCGCTGAAGCGGGCGATCGGCAGGATCTTCGACGCGTGCACGATCGCCGAGTCCAGGCCCGCCTTCACGCACTCGTCGAGGAAGACCGAGTTGAGCAGGATGCGCGCGGCCGGGTTCAGGCCGAAGGAGATGTTGGACAGGCCCAGCGTGGTCTGCACGTCGGGGCGGCGGCGCTTGAGTTCGCGGATCGCCCCGATGGTGGCGATGCCGTCCTGCCGGGACTCCTCCTGGCCGGTGCAGATGGTGAAGGTCAGGGTGTCGATGAGGATGTCCGACTCCTGGATGCCCCAGTTCGTCGTCAGGTCGTCGATGAGCCGCTCGGCGATGGCGACCTTCGTCTCGACGGTGCGGGCCTGGCCCTCCTCGTCGATGGTCAGCGCGATCAGCGCGGCGCCGTGCTCCCGGGCCAGCTCGGTGACCTTGGCGAAGCGGGACTCGGGGCCGTCGCCGTCCTCGTAGTTCACCGAGTTGATGACCGCGCGGCCGCCGAGCCGCTCCAGCCCCGCCCGGATGACCGGGACCTCGGTGGAGTCCAGGACGATGGGCAGCGTGGAGGCGGTGGCGAAGCGGCCGGCCAGCTCGTCCATGTCGGCGACGCCGTCGCGGCCCACGTAGTCGACGCACAGGTCGAGCATGTGCGCGCCCTCGCGGATCTGGTCGCGGGCCATCTCCACGCAGTCGTCCCACCGGCCCTCCAGCATGGCCTCGCGGAACTTCTTGGAGCCGTTGGCGTTGGTGCGCTCGCCGATCGCCATGTAGGCGGTGTCCTGGCGGAACGGGACGGTCTGGTAGAGCGAGGCGGCGCCGGGCTCGGGGCGCGGGTCACGCTCGGCGGGCGAGGTCCCGCTGACCCGCTCCACGAGCCGGCGCAGGTGCTCGGGCGTCGTGCCGCAGCAGCCGCCGACCAGGTTCAGCCCGTAGTCGCGCACGAAGGTGTCCTGGGCGTCGGCCAGGCCCTCGGCGTCGAGCGGGAAGTGGGCGCCGTCCTTGGTGAGGATCGGCAGACCGGCGTTGGGCATGCACAGCAGCGGGGTGCGGGAGTGGCGGGCCAGGTAGCGCAGGTGCTCGCTCATCTCGGCGGGGCCCGTCGAGCAGTTCAGGCCGATCATGTCGATGCCGAGGGGCTCCAGGGCGGTCAGGGCCGCGCCGATCTCGGAGCCGAGCAGCATGGTGCCGGTCGTCTCGAACGCCATCGAGACCAGCAGCGGCACCTCGACACCGGTCGCCTCCATGGCGCGCCGGGCGCCGAGGACGGAGGACTTCGTCTGGAGCAGGTCCTGCGTGGTCTCCACGATCAGGGCGTCCGCGCCGCCGGCCAGCAGTCCCTCCGCGTTGGCCTGGAAGCCGTCGCGCAGGGTGCCGTAGGCGATGTGGCCGAGGGTGGGCAGCTTGGTACCGGGGCCGATCGAGCCCAGTACCCAGCGGGTGCGTCCGTCGCGGGCGGCGAAGGCGTCGGCGGTCTCGCGGGCGATCCGGGCGCCCGCCTCGGACAGCTCGAACACACGCTCGGGGATGTCGTACTCGGCCATGGCCGAGTGGTTTGCGCCGAACGTGTTGGTCTCGACGCAGTCCACGCCCGCGGCGAAGTACTCCTCGTGCACGGAGCGGACGATGTCCGGCCGGGTGACGTTGAGGATCTCGTTGCAGCCCTCGAGGTTCTCGAAGTCCTCGAGGGTGGGCTCCTGGGCCTGGAGCATGGTGCCCATGGCTCCGTCGGCCACCACCACACGGGTGGCCAGGGCCTCTCGGAGCGCGGACACACGGGTCCGGCTGTCGGCGGAAGGGGTCGGCGGCACAGAGGCCATGAAAGGGCTCCCTCAGATGCGACGGCTGTCGGCTTTGCGTCACCTCAGGATGCGGGCAGGAAGGCTTCCCGGGACGAGCGCACGCCGTCAGGGTAGCCGGGACGGAGGCCTTATGGTCAGGGGCGTCCACGGGACGGACGGGCGCGGCGGCCTTTCACCGGCCGGTCACGAGCCGTACCCGAGCCGGGCACGACCGGGGCGCGAGCGGAGCACGAGCGTGCGACGGCCGCGTCACTCCGTGGAGGCGAATGGCGTAACACGTATCGACCGAACATTAGCGAGAGGTCGGCATGGACCGGTAGTGTTCGACATTGCCGAACGGTGGCAGAAGATGCCGTGCGTGGACGGTTCAGGGGACGGAGGCAGGGCGGCGATGGCTCGGAACATCCAGTCGGTCGAACGTGCGGCCGCGATGCTACGGCTGCTCGCCGGTGGCGAGCGGCGCCTGGGCCTGTCGGACATCGCCTCGTCCACGGGCCTGGCCAAGGCCACCGCCCACGGCATCCTGCGCACCCTCCAGCAGGAGGGCTTCGTCGAGCAGGACGACGCCTCCGGGCGGTATCAGCTCGGCGCGGAGCTGCTGCGCCTGGGCACCACCTACCTGGACGTGCACGAACTGCGCGCGCGTGCCCTCGTCTGGACGGACGACCTGGCCCGCTCCAGCGGCGAGAGCGTCCACCTGGGGGTGCTGCACCAGCAGGGCGTGCTGATCGTGCACCACGTCTTCCGGCCCGACGACAGCCGGCAGGTGCTGGAGATCGGGGCCATGCAGCCGCTGCACTCCACGGCCCTGGGCAAGGTGCTGTCGGCCTACGACCCGGTGGCGCACAGCGAGGTCCTGGAGGCCGAGCGCAAGCCGTTCACGGACCGCACGGTGTGCGAGACGGAGGCCTTCGAGCGGGTCCTCGACCTGACCCGCGCGCGGGGATACGCGGCCGACGTCGAGGAGACCTGGGAGGGCGTCGCCTCCATCGCCGCGCCCATCCACGACCGGCGGCGCATGCCCGTGGGCGCGGTCGGCATCACCGGCGCGGTGGAGCGGCTCGGCCGGGACGGCGAAGTGCGCCCCGAGCTGATCGCCGCGGTGCGGGACTGCGCCCGCGCGGTCTCGCGCGACCTGGGCGCAGGGCGTTTCTGAGCGTCCCGCCGCCCGGCCGGACGTCCGCCCCGCCGCTCGACCCACCGCTTCGCAGCACACGAGAGCAGGCCGGGACGTCCTACGACGTTCCGGCCTTCGTCATGCGCCTGGACAACCATATGAAAGCCAAGCGAAACGGTCAAAAAGGGCGAGTACGTCCGCACCGACGCGAAGATCGATAACTCGCGGCGATCAATAACGATCGCACTTTCGATAACAACACTCTTGACGCACACGTAACAGCGCGGCAAGACTCCCGTCCACCGGTCGACATTGTCGAACACCTAACGGCAATACGCGCTAGAGTGTGACAACGCCAAAGGCCGGCATCGCTCTCACCCCCGAGGGCGCTCGAACCCCCGGCGGGACCCGGGGTTCGGCTTCCCTGGACGAAGGACAAAGGAGTCGCGGGTGTCCAGCTCCGACATCTTCATCGGCGAGACCATCGGTACCGCCATACTCATCCTGCTCGGCGGTGGCGTCTGCGCCGCCGTCACGCTGAAGGCCTCCAAGGCCCGTAACGCCGGCTGGCTCGCCATCACCTTCGGGTGGGGTTTCGCCGTTCTGACGGCTGTCTACACCTCGGCGCCCCTGTCGGGCGCCCACCTCAACCCGGCGGTCACCCTCGCACTCGCGATCAAGGACGACGACTGGAGCAACGTTCCGGTCTACTGGGCCGGGCAGCTGCTCGGTGCCGCCATCGGCGCCACCCTGGTCTGGGTCGCCTACTACGGCCAGTTCCACGCGCACCTCACCGACAGGGAGATCGTCGGCGAGCCGGCGGCGGAGACCGCGAAGGCCAAGTCGGTCGAGGCGCGGGAGCCGGCCGCGGGCCCGGTCCTGGGCGTCTTCTCCACCGGCCCGGAGGTCCGGGTCGTCTGGCAGAACCTCGCCACGGAGATCATCGGCACCATCGTGCTCGTCCTCGCCGTGCTCACGCAGGGCCTGAACGACAAGGGCAACGGCCTCGGCACCCTGGGCGCCCTGATCACCGCGCTGGTGGTCGTCTCGATCGGTCTGTCCCTCGGCGGCCCGACCGGCTACGCGATCAACCCGGCCCGTGACCTCGGCCCGCGCATCGTGCACGCCCTCCTGCCCCTGCCCAACAAGGGCGGCTCCGACTGGAGCTACGCCTGGATCCCGGTGGTCGGTCCGCTGATCGGCGGCGCGATCGCTGCGGGTATCTACAACGTCGCTTTTGCTTGAGTGCACCAGCCACACCGCGTAGTCAGCAGCGCCGTACAGACAGCCCCCTCACCACGGAAACCCAGGAGCACACCGTGACCGACGCGCACACCGCCGGCCCCTTCATCGCCGCCATCGACCAGGGCACCACGTCCTCGCGCTGCATCGTCTTCGACCGGGACGGCCGCATCGTCTCCGTCGACCAGAAGGAGCACGAGCAGATCTTCCCCAAGCCGGGCTGGGTGGAGCACAACGCCACCGAGATCTGGACCAACGTCGAGGAGGTCGTCGCCGGGGCCGTCGCGAAGGCCGGCATCACCCGCGACGACATCAAGGCGATCGGCATCACCAACCAGCGTGAGACCACGCTGCTGTGGGACAAGAACACCGGTCAGCCCGTCCACAACGCCCTCGTCTGGCAGGACACCCGCACCGACGCCCTCTGCAAGGAACTCGGCCGCAACGTCGGCCAGGACCGCTTCCGCCGCGAGACGGGCCTTCCCCTCGCCTCGTACTTCGCCGGTCCGAAGGCCCGCTGGCTGCTCGACAACGTCGACGGCCTGCGGGAGCGCGCCGAGGCGGGCGACATCCTCTTCGGCACCATGGACACCTGGGTCATCTGGAACCTGACGGGCGGTGTGAACGGCGGCAAGCACGTCACCGACGTCACCAACGCCTCCCGCACCATGCTGATGAACCTGCACACCATGCAGTGGGACGAGAAGATCGCCGAGTCCATCGGCGTCCCGCTGGCGATGCTGCCGGAGATCCGCTCCTCCGCCGAGGTCTACGGCGAGATCACCGGCGGCAAGCTGGGCGACCTGCTCGGCGGCATCCCCGTCGCCTCCGCGCTCGGCGACCAGCAGGCGGCCCTGTTCGGCCAGACCTGCTTCGCGGAGGGCGAGGCCAAGTCGACCTACGGCACCGGCACCTTCCTGCTGATGAACACCGGTGAGAAGCCGGTCAATTCCTACAACGGCCTGCTGACCACGGTCGGTTACCGCATCGGCGACCAGAAGGCGGTCTACGCCCTCGAAGGGTCGATCGCCGTCACCGGTTCGCTGGTGCAGTGGATGCGCGACCAGATGGGCCTGATCTCCACCGCCGCCGAGATCGAGACCCTCGCGCTCTCGGTCGAGGACAACGGCGGCGCCTACTTCGTGCCGGCCTTCTCCGGTCTGTTCGCCCCGTACTGGCGCTCCGACGCCCGCGGTGTGATCGCCGGCCTCACCCGGTACGTCACCAAGGCGCACCTCGCGCGCGCCGTCCTGGAGGCCACGGCCTGGCAGACCCGTGAGATCACCGACGCCATGACGAAGGACTCCGGCGTCGAACTCGCGGCGATCAAGGTCGACGGCGGCATGACCTCCAACAACCTGCTGATGCAGACGCTCTCGGACTTCGCGGACGCCCCCGTGGTGCGCCCGATGGTCGCCGAGACCACCTGCCTCGGCGCCGCCTACGCCGCCGGCCTCGCCGTCGGCTTCTGGACCAGCACCGACGAACTGCGCGCCAACTGGCGCCGGGCCGCCGAGTGGACCCCCCGCATGGACGCGGAGACCCGCGACCGTGAGTACAAGAGCTGGCTCAAGGCCGTCGAGCGGACCATGGGCTGGCTCGAGGACGAGGAGTAAGAACCCCACATGACCAGTCAGACCACCCTGCAGTCCGTGCCTGCCCTGGGGACGCACCCGGCGTCCGGCTCGAACCCGAGCCGCGCCGAGACCCGGGAGCAGCTCTCCAAGGCGTCGTTCGACCTTCTCGTCATCGGCGGCGGCATCCTGGGCATCTCGACCGCCTGGCACGCCGCGCAGTCCGGGCTCAGGGTGGCTCTGGTCGACGCCGGCGACTTCGCCGGCGCCACCTCCTCCGCCTCCTCCAAGCTCCTCCACGGCGGTCTGCGCTACCTGCAGACCGGCGCGGTGAAGCTGGTGGCGGAGAACCACTTCGAGCGCCGTGCGGTCTCCCGTCAGGTGGCTCCCCACCTGGCGAACCCGCTCACGTTCTACCTCCCCGTGTACAAGGGCGGGCCGCACGGCGCGGCGAAGCTCGGGGCGGGCGTCTTCGCCTACTCCGCGCTGTCGGCGTTCGGCGACGGCGTCGGTCACCTCCTGTCCCCGGCCAAGGCCGCGCAGGACGTGCCCGAGCTGCGCACGGACAACCTCAAGGCCGTGGCCGTGTACGGCGACGACCAGATGAACGACGCGCGCATGGCGCTGATGACGGTCCGCGCGGCCGTCGAGGCGGGCGCCGTCGTCCTGAACCACGCCGAGGTCTCCGGGCTGCGCTTCACCCGGGGCCGGGTCACCGGCGCCGAGCTGCGCGACCGGCTCTCCGGTGACGAGTTCGGCGTGAGCGCCCGGCTGGTGCTCAACGCGACCGGCCCGTGGGTCGACCACCTGCGCAGGATGGAGGACCCGAACGCGGCTCCGTCCATCCGCCTGTCGAAGGGCGCCCACCTGGTGCTGAAGCGCACCGCGCCCTGGAAGGCCGCGCTCGCGACCCCCATCGACAAGTACCGCATCACCTTCGCCCTCCCCTGGGAGGACATGCTGCTGCTCGGCACCACCGACGAGGAGTTCGAGGGCGACCCGGCGGACGTGGCGGTCACCGAGAAGGACACCGCCCAGATACTCGACGAGGCCGCGTTCTCCATCCGCGACCAGCAGCTGGACCGGGATCTGATCACCTACGCCTTCGCGGGTCTGCGCGTGCTGCCGGGCGGTCCCGGCGACACGGCCAAGGCCAAGCGCGAGACGGTGGTGACCGAGGGCCGGGGCGGCATGCTGTCCGTCGCCGGCGGCAAGTGGACGACCTTCCGGCACATCGGCCGTACGGTCATGCAGAAGCTGGAGGCGCTGCCCGGCCACCCGCTGGGCGACGACTTCGAGCCGATCTCCTCGCTGCCGAAGAAGCTGCCGCTGCCCGGCGTCGCCAACCCGCGCGCGGTGGCCCACCGGCTGCTGGTCGACAACCCGGCGCCGGGTCCGCGCATGGCGGCCGACACCGCGCGGCACCTCGCCACCCACTACGGCTCGCTGGCCTTCGACATCGCGCGGCTGGCCAACGACAACCCCGAGCTGGGCGAGCGCGTCCACCCGGAAGCCCCCGAGATCTGGGCCCAGGTCGTCTACGCCCGGGACAACGAGTGGGCGGAGACGGCGGACGACGTGCTGCGCCGTCGTACGACGCTGACGATCCGCGGTCTCGCCACGGACGACGTCCGCGGCAAGGTGCAGGACCTGCTCGACAAGAAGTAGGTCCGGCCCGCCGGGCGAAGACCCTCCGCCGGCCCGCTCCCCTGACCGGGGCCGGCGTCAGGGACGGCCCCTCCGTACCGGGGCCGGAACCGGGAAGGGGCGGCTCCACCCCTATGGAGCCGCCCCTTTCGCCTGCCCGCGGACCGCGCGGTCCGGCTGTCGGCGGCGGATGTTTTCATGGGGGCGTGAACACCGAACAGGCGGACCCCGCCGAGGCTGCGGCCCTGCGCGCGGCCTTCGCCGTGGCCGACGGCGGGCAGTCCGCGCTCGGCTGGGAGGCGGTGCGCGCCTTCGAGGCGGAGCACGGGGTGGTGCTGCCGGAGCCGTACCGCACGTTCGTGGCCGAGGTGTCCGGCGGGTCGTCCCAGGGCCCGCCGGCGTACGGACTCCTGGAGCCGGCCGCGTTGCCCTCGGACTGGCCCGACGACGGCGCGGAGCGCGACCTGGCCGCGCCGTTCCCGCTCACGGCGGCATGGCTGTGGGAGGAGGACGAGGGGCCGTGGGAGGACCCCGAGGCCGTCATCGACCAGGTGTTCCGCCACGGCTCCGTCGTGCTGGGGACCGACGGGTGCGCCATGAACTGGCATCTCGTCGTCACCGGCCCCCGGCGAGGCCGGATATGGCGGGTGACCGACGTGGGCGCCATGCCGTTCGACGCGGAGTCCGGCCACACGACCTGCGCGCCCGGCTTCGCGGGCTGGGTGGCGCACTGGGCGGCCGGCAAGGAGTGGTTCGACGCCGCCTGAGGCCGCCCGAGGCCGGTCAGCCGAGCGACTCCACGAGCGCCCGTACCGCGTCGACGTCCGTCATCTCCTCGCGCCGCACGATCAGTTCGCGCCCCAGCAGCAGGGCGCGCCGGGAGGCGGGCACCGGGTCCGGGAGGGTCGTCAGGTCGGTCAGGTGGGCGAAGCCGATGATGCGGCGGACGATCTCCGTGCCCGCGTAGCCGACGGCGTCGGTCCGGAGGCGGCGCAGGAAGCGGTCGAGGTAGGCGTCGTCGAAGAAGGCGTCGACACGGGTCGGCCACAGCCGGCGGAACTCGGCCTCGAACGCCTCCCAGGAGAGGCGGACCTGGTCGGCGTGGTCGGACAGCGTGCCCAGGGCGCGTGCCCGTTCCTCGGAGACCAGCACGTTCGCCCAGTAGAGGCCGAGGTCGTAGCCGATGGGGCCGACGAAGGAGAACTCGGGGTCGAACACCCGTACCACGGGCGCGCCTTCACGCCTGCCGACCATCACGCTGCCGGTGTGCAGGTCGCCGTGGAGGAGCGCCTGGGCGCAGGTCATGAAGGTGTGGCGGAGGTCGGCGACCTCGGTGCGCAGCCGGGTGTCGGCGCGGAAGGCCGTGGCCAGGTCGTCGAGGCCGGGGTGCCAGTGGTTGTGTGCGTGCTCGACGTACGGCTCGGACAGCACGACGTCCTCGGTGATCTTGCACAGCTCCGGGCTGACGGAGGCCGCGATCAGCGCCTTGCGTTCGGCGGACGGCATGCCGAAGTCGCTCGTGGCGAAGGAGAACTGGGCGACGAACTCACCGATCCTCGCCGAGGTGTGCGGGCCGTAGGCCGCGCCGTCGTTGAGCAGCGTGCGCAGCACCTCGAGGTCGGACATGTCCTCCATGACGAGGGCGTGGTTCTCGGGGTCGTAGCCGTGCACCGCCGGGATCTTGTCCGGGGCCACCCGCGCGACCTGCGCGTAGGCGCGGGCCTCGGCGTCGGCGCGGTCGGGGTTCATCGGCCAGGAGGGCCCGGCGACACGGACCCAGGGCAGGGCCTGCTTGACGGCGAGACTGCGGGCGCCGTCGGCGGAGGAGGCCAGGAACACCCGGTTCATGTTGCCGTCCGACACCTCCCGGACCCGGATGTCCGCGAGGTCCTGCCAGTGGCCCCGCTCGACCAGGTAGGCGGGGATGTCGTCGGGCTCCAGGATGCGGTACCCCATGGTCGTGAACTCCCTTATGCGGTGCGGCGCTTGGACAGGGTGAAGCTGAAGACCAGGGCGAGGATCAGCACCGCGCCCTCGACGACGTCCTGCGTGTAGTACGGCAGGCCCTTGATGGTGAGGCCGGTGGTGATGATGCCGATGAGCACCGCGCCGAGGGCGGTGCCCCAGACGTTCGGCCGGCCGCGGCCCAGCACGGAGGTTCCGACGAGCGCCACCGCCACCGCCTCCAGCAGCTGGGAGGTGCCGGCCGACACGTCGCCCTGGCCGATCCTGGACGCCAGGATGAGGCCGCCCACCGAGGCGAGGACGCCGGAGATGACGTAGGCCAGGGCGCGGTAGGCGCCGACCCGGATGCCGGCCAGCCGGGCGGCCTCGGGGTTGGCTCCGATGGCGTAGAGGACGCGGCCCCAGCGGGTGCGGGCGAGGAAGACCCAGGCGGCGATCGTCAGACCGCCGAAGATCAGCACGGAGATCGGGATGCCGAGGACGGTGCCGCGGTCGATCTTCAGGAAGCCGTCGGTGAACCTGCCGGGCGCGGTCGATCCGTCGGACATCGTCATGCCCGGGGTGATCGACTGCCCGTCGACGAGGATCAGTTTGCTGCCCTGGATGACGAACATGGTGCCGAGCGTGGCGAGCATGTCGGGGATCTTCAGCACGACGATCAGCAGGGCGTTGAGGAGACCGGCGAGAGCGCCCGCCACCAGCACCGCGAGGATCGCGACCGTGCCGACCTGGTTGAAGACGACCATCGTCTGGGCGGCGACGGAGACGCCCAGTCCGGCGACGGCCCCGACGGACATGTCCATTCCGCCGACGGCCATGGTGAGCGTGACACCGAGACCGAGGATGGCGGCGACGGAGACGTACCGCAGGGTGTCGAGCAGGGTGGCCGACTCGCGGAAGGAGCCCTCGCTCAGCGCGAAGTACAGGAACAGGGCGACCGTCACGAAGACGAAGCCGTACTTGATCACGGCGTTCTGGACGCGGACCGGGGTGCCGGTCGCCGGCCGGATCGCCGCCTGGGCGGGGACCTCGGTGCTCTGGGTGGTGGTCATGGGGTGATTCCTGGGCCTTCGTGGGGGCGGGCCGGCGTCAGACGGACGCCGAGATGGTCTGGATCACGCGGTCGCGTTCCGCGTCTTCGCCGTAGGCGTCGAGGTGGACCTCACCGGCCGCGAGGACGACGACCCGGTCGGCCACCTCCAGGACCTCGTCGACGTCGGCGGACAGGACGAGGACGGCCGCGCCCTCGGCGGCGAGGGCACGGGCCCGGCGGCCGATGTCGCGCCGGGCGCCGATGTCCACGCCTCGGAACGGTTCGTCCAGGATGAGGACACGCGGGGTGCGGGCGAGCCAGCGGCCGACGACGACCTTCTGCTGGTTGCCGCCGGACAGTTCCTCGACGGTGCTGTGTTCGTCGCGGGCGACGACACCGAGGGCGTCGATCGTCGCGCGGCCCAGGGCGTCCTCCTTCGGCCGGTTCACGAGACCGGCCCGGGAGAAGGACGTGAGGAACGGCAGCGAGATGTTCCGCGCGACCGACCAGCCGGGCACCAGGGCGTCGGCGTGCCGGTCCTCGGGGACGAGGTGGACGCCGGCGCGGATGGCGTCGGAGGGGCGGCGGGGCGCGTAGGCCGTGCCGTCCAGTTCGACGGATCCGGTGGTGAAGAGCTCCGCGCCGAACAGGCCGCGGGCCAGCTCGGTCTTGCCCGCGCCCAGCAGGCCCACGACGCCGGTGACCTCACCGGCGCGCAGGTCGAGGTCGAGCGGGGAGCGGCCCTCGAAGAGGCGGACGCCGCGCAGCGACAGGGCGACCTCCCCCTCGGCCCCTTCCCTGACGGGCCGGGCGGTGGTGACCTCCTGAGGCTGGGCCAGCATCGCGCGCAGGGCCGCGTCCCAGTCGAAGGGCCGGGCCTGGTCCTCGGTGAGCAGACCGTCGCGCAGGACGACCAGCCGGTCGGCGAGCGCGTCGATCTCGCCGAGCCGGTGGGACACGTAGAGCACGGCGATGCCGTCCGCGCGCAGCCGCTCGACGAGCGCGAACAGCCGCTGCGCCTCGGCCGCGGAGAGCGCGGAGGTCGGTTCGTCGAGGACGAGCAGCCGGGGGCGGGTCGCCAGCGCGCGGGCCAGGATCAGCAACTGCCGGTCCGAGATGCCGAGTTCGCCGACGTCCTGCTTGAGCACCGGGTCGCTCCAGTCCAGGCCGAGGCCGGCCTGGATCTCGCGGGCTCTGGCGAGCGTGCGGCGGCCGCTCAGGAACGGGTTGCCGCGTTGTTGCGCGAGCTCCTCGAAGACCAGGTTCTCGGCGACCGTGAGGCCGGGCACGATGCCCTCGCCGATGCGCTGGTGGACCGTCTGGATGCCGAGCTGACGGGCGGCCAGCGGCGAGGCCAGGGCGACCGGCGTGCCGTCGACGCGCACCTCTCCCCCGTGGCCGGTGTGGACGCCCGAGAGGATCTTGATCAGCGTGGACTTGCCGGCGCCGTTCGCGCCGAGCAGCGCGACCACGCTGCCCGCTGCGATGTCCAGCGTCACGGAGGCGAGGACCGTCCTGCCGCCGAAGGCCATGCTGACGTCGGTGAGGCCGACCGCCGGGACGGCCTGCGAGCCGGACTCAGTGGGCGACATTCGAGATCCAGTCGGCGGTGGAGACCTGCGACAGGTTCAGCGCGGGCAGGGCCTCCCGCAGCTGGTCCATGTTCGCGATCTTCTTCTCGCGCAGGAAGTCCTGCGTGATGGCGACGGCCGGGAACTCGACGGAGGTCTTGTTCAGCTGACCGGCCAGCTCCAGCGCCGTGGTGCGGACGACGGCCGCGCCGACGGCGGACGGGTCGGTGCCCGCGGTGGCGACCCAGGGGCTGCCGGCGGCGGTCATCTGCTGGATGTCGGCGTTGGAGACGTCCGCGCCGAAGACCTTCACCTTGTCCTGGAGCTTCTTGTTCTGCACGGCGAGCACGGCGCCCTTGGCGAGCTCGTCGTAGGGCGCGAAGACGCCGGCCACGTCGGAGTGCTGGGTGAGCGCGGCGGAGACGAGGGGAACGTTGTCGGTGGCCGTGGAGTCGGTGACCTTGCCGACCTTGAACTGCTGCTTCCAGGCCTGGGCGGTGACCGTGGACCTCCAGACGGAGTCGCGCTTGTCGAGGGCGGCGTAGCCGGCGACGTTGACGTAGCCGACCTCGGCGTTCTCGCCGACCTCCTCGGCCATCACGTCGAGCACCGCCCGGGCCATGCTCGCGTCGTCCTGCTTGGTGGAGACGACACCCTCGGTGGCGGTCTCGACGTCGTAGACGACGACCTTGACGCCCTTCTTCACCGCCTTGTCGATCTCCGGCTGGATGGTCGCCGGGAAGCCGTGGTCGATGATGATCGCCTTCGCCCCGGAGTTGATCGCCGAGGACAGGTCGGTGGCCTGCTTGGCGTTGTCCGCCTGGGCGTCGTACACGGTCAGGTCGATGCCGAGCGCCTTGGCCTGGGCCTTCGCGCCGTTGCCCCACTGCTCGAAGTAGTCGCCGGCGCCGCTCTGCCGGACCAGGGCCACCTTGACCGCGCCCGCGCTGAAGGGGGCGGGCTTCTCGCCGGTGGCGGCGGAGGCCGGGGCGGCGGAGTCGCCGGTGTTCTTCGAGGCGTCCGTGGACTGCGCGCAGCCGGAGAGGACCAGGGCGCAGACGGAGGCCAGCGAGAGCGCGGCGAGCGGCAGACGGGCACGGGACATGAGGGGCTCCAGGTGCGGGGTGACGCAGAGGGGTGGGGCGCGGGAGAGGTGAAGCAGGGATGCGTGAGCCCGGAGCGAAGGACGGGAACAGGCCACCGCACGCGGCGGGGAGCGCCCCGGGAACGGGGGCGCGTCGGAGCTCCGGGAGGGGTCAGCGACAGCTGGCCGTGGTCGACCGGAGCAAGTCCACGTACAGCCGCCGCACGAGCAGCAGCGTCTTCATACGCAGATCATGAGAACGTTTCCAGCCACCCGTCAAAGGCATGGACTCCGTATCTCGATATTCGAGACAACGATTACGTCACAGGCAGGGGACGTGCTGCCGGGAGTTACCATCACGGAACCGGCATCCCACCCGGCACAGTGAGGCCCCGATGGCGAGACATCGCGCGAACGCGCTGCGCATGCCCTGTATGCGGCGCTGTCCCGGCGCGCCGTGTCGCGGCTGAGCGACCGCCCCCGCCGCCGCCTCTCCCCCTTCTCCGCCCCGTCCGATCCGTCTCGGTATCCGGACATCCCTTCCAGAATCCTGGAGTTGCTTCCATGACGCTGCTGACGACCTGGTCCGAGTCCGGCCCGGAGACCCTGGTCCGCCGCACCTCCGACCCCGTCGAGATCGCCGCGGCCCTCGCGCCGCTGGGCGTGCGCTACGAACAGTGGCCGGTCCGCGCGGACGTGCCGTTCGACGCCGAGAGCGAGACGGTGTTCGCGGCGTACGGCCCGGAGATCGAGAAGCTGAACGCGGAGGAGGGCTTCACCACCGTCGACGTCCTCGGTCTGCACCCCGGCGACGACCCGGAGTTCCCGGCGAAGGCGAAGGCGGCCCGCGAGAAGTTCCTCCAGGAGCACACCCACGACGACGATGACGAGGTCCGCTTCTTCGTCTCCGGCTCGGGCATCTTCTACCTGCACGTGAACGGCGAGGTGCACGCGGTCTTCTGCGAGAAGGGCGACCTGCTGGGCGTGCCGCGCGGCACCACCCACTGGTTCGACATGGGCACGAAGCCGTCGTTCACGGCGATCCGCTTCTTCCACGAGGAGGACGGCTGGATCGGCAGCTTCACCGGCTCCACCATCGCCGGCCGCTTCCCGGACTACGACACGATCGCGGCCGGCTACGAGGCCGACCGGGCCGCCGCGTGAGCGTGCCGGGCCCGGCGTACGACGTGGACGCCGTGGTGCTCGACATCGAGGGCACCACGAGCGCCACGGGCTTCGTGGTGGACGTGCTGTACCCGTACTCGCGCGCCCGCTTCGCCGAGCTGCTCACCGAGCGGGCCGGGGAGCCCGCGGTGGCACGGGCGATCGCGCAGGTGCGGGAGCTGACGGGCGAGCCCGGCGCCGACGCGGCCGCCATCGAGAAGACGCTGAACTCCTGGCTCGACGAGGACCGCAAGGCGACCCCGCTCAAGAGCCTCCAGGGCGTCATCTGGTCCGAGGGCTTCGCCCGCGGCGACCTCGTCTCGCACTTCTACGACGACGTCGTGCCGCGGCTGCGCGCCTGGCACGCGGCGGGGCTGCGGCTCTACGTCTACTCGTCGGGGTCGGTGTCCGCCCAGCGGGCGTGGTTCGCCAACAGCCCCGCGGGCGACCTCACCGCCCTCGTCTCCGGTCTGTACGACACCGAGAACGCCGGCCCCAAGCAGGAGCCGGAGTCGTACCGCCGTATCGCCGGGGAGACCGGGGTGCCGGCCGACCGGCTGCTCTTCCTCTCCGACCGGCCGGGGGAGCTGGACGCGGCCCGCGAGGCCGGCTGGCACGCGGTCGGGATCCGGCGGCCGGGAGAGCCGTATTTCCAGCAGGGCGTCGGCGACCACGCGCAGGCGGGGACGTTCGGCGAGATCACCGTCAGCAACTCCGGGAGCACCTCATGACCGCCGACCTCACCGCACTCGACCTGGAGGAGGCGGGGGCGGTCCTCGCCGCGGAGTCCGCCCGGTTCGCCTCCTTCGGCTGGATGCGCGGCACCTCCGGCAACCTGTCGGTGGTGCTCTCCCGCGACCCGCTGCGGCTCGCTGTCACCGCGAGCGGCCACGACAAGGGCGAACTGACGCCCGCGGACGTGGTGCTGGTCGACGGGGACGGCGCCGCCGTGCGCGGGGGCAAGCCGTCCGCCGAGGCCGAGCTGCACGCGCGCGTGGCCGCGCTGACCGGCGCGGGCGCGGTCGTGCACGTGCACACCGTGGCCTCCGTGGCGCTCGGCCACCGGCACCCCGGCGGGATCGTCTTCAAGGACCTGGAGATGCTCAAGGGCGTCGGCCAGCCCGCGCACGACATCGAGGTGACGCTGCCGGTCATCGCCAACAGCCAGGACATGAAGGTCCTCGGCGACCGGCTGGAGGCCGCCCGCGAACCCCGGATGCCGGCGGTGGTCGTGGCCGGGCACGGCCTGTACGTGTGGGGCGACACCCCGCGCCAGGCCCGTCACCACACCGAGGTCGTGGAGTGGCTCCTGGAGCTGGAGCTGACGCGGCGCTGACCGCGCAGGACGCGCGGCACGCGCAGGGCCGCGGTCAGCCGACCGTGGCCTTCGGCGTGCCCGGCGCCGCCGGTCCGCTCAGCGCAGCCGGTCCCCGGGCAACTCCCCGGCGGAGACCTCCAGCACGCCCCGCTCGGTCACCAGGCCCGTCACCAGCCGGCCCGGCGTGACGTCGAACGCGGGGTTGTGGCCGCGCGACTCGGCGGGCGCCGTCCGGATCCCGGCCCACTCCAGCACCTCGTCCTCGCCGCGGAGTTCGATGTGCACGGCCCCGCCGTCGGGCGTCGAGAGATCGACCGTGGTGGTCGGCGCCGCCACCAGGAACGGGATGCCCGCGTCGGCGCAGGCGAGGGCGACCCCCACGGTGCCGACCTTGTTGGCGGTGTCGCCGTTGGCCGCGATGCGGTCGGCGCCCACGATCGCCGCGTCGACCTCGCCGCGCAGGATGGTGCCCGCGGCGGCCCCGTCGGCCTGGACGAAGTGCGGTATGCCCTCCTGGACCAGCTCCCAGGCGGTCAGGCGGGAGCCCTGGAGCAACGGGCGGGTCTCGTCGGCGTAGACGACCTCGAGGCGTCCGCGCGCGTGCAGTTCGCGGATGACGCCGAGGGCGGTGCCCCAGCCGGCGGTGGCCAGCGCGCCGGTGTTGCAGTGCGTCAGGATCCGCAGCGGGCGGTCTCCGCCGACCCGCTTCAGCAGCCAGTCCGCGCCGAAGGCGCCCATCGCCCGGTTCGCCTCGACGTCCTCGCGCTGCACCGCGGCCGCCTCCGCCAGGACCGCGTCGAGACCCTCGTCGAAGCGGGTCATGACCCGGTCCACGCACACCATGAGGTTCACGGCGGTCGGGCGGGCCTCGCGGACGCGGGCGACGGCCGCGCGCGTCTCGCTCTCCGTCCAGCCCTCGCGCACGCCCTGGAGCAGCGCGATCGCCACGCCGTACGCGCCCGCCGCGCCGATCGCGGGGGCGCCGCGCACGACCAGCCGCTGGATGGCGTCGACCAGAGTGTCCACATCGTGGACATCGGCGGTCACGGTGCGTTGCGGGAGAGCGGTCTGATCGATCAGCGCGAGGCCGGTTCCGGTCCACTCGACGGCGCGCAGTTCCTGGGACATAACGGGACGCTCCTGGTGTTCCAATGGTGTTCGACACCGTACATGACCTGGAAGAACCGCCGAGTGGCGGTGAGCGAACCAGAGTTCGAGACACCTCGGCGGATGTCCGGAAACGAGTGTTAGAGTCCAGCACCTGCATCCGCAGGGCGATACCAGCATCCCGCAGAACGAGACGAAGGGGGAACGCATGCCGCTGCTCACCAGGCGCCGCTTCCTCGACTTCGGCCGCTGCGCCGG
This sequence comes from Streptomyces sp. 3330, assembly GCF_031456635.1. Lineage (NCBI taxonomy): Bacteria > Bacillati > Actinomycetota > Actinomycetes > Kitasatosporales > Streptomycetaceae > Streptomyces > Streptomyces sp. 3330. Next base: position 167,872 of record NZ_JAVDVA010000018.1, on the reverse strand, counting down.
CGACGGCTGTCGCGGCTGAGTCCGTCCCTCGGCCCTCCCTCGCGGCCTCTGCCGCACCGAGCACCGTCGCTCACCTCACCCCGCCGTGCGCGCACCTCAGCATCGTGATGCGCCTCTCGGCACACCCGGAAGGTTCCCCGATGCCCCGCAGACACCGCCGCTCCGTGCAGCTCGCCGCCCTCGCGACCGGCACCGTGCTCCTCGCCACCGCCTGCAACGCCGCCGCGCAGAAGGACGACCCGGCCGCGAGCGCGAGCGGCGGCAGCGGCACGTCCTTCACCCTCGTCACCCCCGACGCCGTCGGCCAGAACGAGTTCCTCAAGCTCGCGGTGACCGGCATCAAGAGCGCGGCCGAGAAGCACGACGGGACCCAGAAGGTCTACGAGTCCACCGACACCGCCTCCCAGCAGCAGAACGTGCAGGCCGCGGTGGACGCGAAGCCGGACGTCATCGTCCTCGTCGGCTTCGAGTTCGCCGACCTCGTCGCCCAGCAGGCCGAGAAGAACCCGGGCCAGCAGTTCCTGATCATCGACGCGTGCACCACCAAAACCTTCAAGAACGTCAGCTGCGCGGTCTTCCGTGAGCACGAGGGCGTCTACCTCGCCGGCGCCGAGGCGGGCCTGCTCAGCAAGTCCGGCAAGGTCGGCGCGGTCGACGTGCTCGACACCCCCCAGTTCCGCCGCTACAGCGACCCGTTCGCGGCCGGCGCCGAGAAGGTCGCCGCCAAGACGGAGACGTCGACCCGCTTCGTCGGCGGCCAGTCCCCCTTCGACGACTCGGCCCGCGCCAAGGAGCAGGCGAACACCCTGCTCGCCAAGGGCTACGACCAGATCATGGCGGCCGCGGCGGCGGGCAACTACGGCGTCTTCGAGGCGGCGAAGGCCAAGGGCGCGTTCGCGTACGGCGTCGACGTCAACCAGTGCGCCTCGGCGCCCGGCACGGTCGTCGACAACGTGATCAAGCGCACGGACATCGCCGTGGAGAAGGGCGTCGAGTCGGTCCTCGGCGGCGCGACCGGCACCACCGTCTCGTACGGCCTCAAGGAAGGCGGCATCAGTCTGACCGGCCTGGAGGACGGCGTGGACACCTCGAAGTGCGTGATCGCCGACCACAAGGACGTCCTGACGAAGGTCGAGGCGCTGCGCGACCAGATCGTCGCGGGAGAGCTGAAGGTCGATGACCCGGCCGCCGGCTGAACCCGGGGGCGGCGCCGGGACCGGCGTCGCCGTCGAGCTCCGGGGGATCACCAAGCGGTTCCCCGGCACGCTCGCCAACGACGCCGTCGACCTGACCGTCCGTCACGGTGAGATCCACGCCCTGATGGGCGAGAACGGCGCGGGCAAGTCCACGCTGATGTCGGTCCTCTACGGCATGGAGCGCGCCGACGCCGGGTCGATCCGGATCGACGGGCGGGAGGTGCGCTTCACGAGCCCCTCCGACGCCATGGCGGCGGGGCTCGGCATGGTCCACCAGAGCTTCAAACTGTTCGACTCGCTGACGGTCGCCGAGAACGTCGTCTACGCGGCCGAACCGCGCCGCTTCGGCCTGGTGGACCGGGCCGCGGCCCGCAGCCGGGTGCGTGAACTGGCCGAGGAGCACGGGCTGGCCGTGGACCCGGACGCCCGGGTGGGCGACCTGCCGGTCGGGCTGCGCCAGCGCGTGGAGATCCTCAAGCTGCTGCACCGGGGCGCCCGTACGCTCATCCTCGACGAGCCGACCGCCGTGCTCACGCCGGCCGAGGCGGACGCCCTGTTCGGCGTCCTCAAGTCGCTCACCGCGCAGGGCCGCGCGGTCGTCCTCGTGACCCACAAGCTGCGCGAGGTGCTGGAGGGCAGTGACCGGGTGACGGTCCTGCGGGACGGCCGGGTCGCCGCCCGGCTGGTCACCTCCGACACGACGGCCGGCGAGATCGCCGCCGCGATGACCGGCCGCGCGGTGGAGCTGGACCGCGTCCACGCGCCGGGGACGCCCGGCGCGGCGGTGCTGCGGGTCACCGGGTTCCGCACGGATTCCGTCCACGATGTGGACCTGACCGTATGCGCCGGTGAGATCGTCGGTATCGCGGGCGTCGCCGGGAACGGCCAGAGCGAGCTGGTCGAGGCGCTGGCCGGGCTGCGCCCGGTCGCCGCCGGACAGGTCACGCTCCAGGGCGAGGACATCACGCACGCCTCCGCCACCGAGCGGCGCGCGAAGGGGCTCGCCTACGTCCCCGAGGACCGGCACGCGGTCGGCACGGCCCCCGCCGCCTCCGTCGCGGACAACCTGGCGATGGGCCACCACCGCACCACCCTGTCCACCCGGGGCCTGCTGCCGCCCGCGGCCGTCCGCGCCCACGCCCGGCACCTCGTCGAGCGCTTCGGCATCAAGGCGGCGACCACCGGGACGCCCGCCTCCGCGCTGTCCGGCGGCAACCTGCAGAAGCTGCTCATCGGCCGCGAACTCGCCCATGAGGCACCGCTGTTGCTGGTCGAGCAGCCGACCCGCGGAGTCGACATCGGCGCCATCCAGAACATCCACGACCAGCTGATCGCCTACCGCGACGCCGGTCACGCCGTCCTCCTCGTCTCGGCCGAACTGAGCGAGATCCGCGGCCTCGCGGACCGGGTGCTCGTCATGTACGAGGGCCGGGTCGCCGCCTCGTACACCAAGGGGGAGGCGGACGAACGGACGCTGGGCCTCGCCATGGCGGGCGCCCCGGTGCAGGCCACCGAAACGAACCCCGTGAACCCACTGACATGACACGCATATCCGGAGCCCTGCGCTCTCCCCTCACCTTCTCCGTCCTCGCGGGCCTGGTCATCGGCGCGCTGTTCCTGCTCGGCACCGGCGCGGACCCGGTCACCGCGTACCGGGCCGTCGTGACCGGCGCGCTCGGCGCCGACGGCATCGGTTCGACCCTGACCACCGGCACCAGCGTGCTCGGTCTGGCGCTCGCGCTCGCGATCCCGCTGCGCGCCGGGCTGATCAACCTCGGCGGCGACGGGCAGATGGTCCTCGGCGGGATCACGGCCGCGGTGACGGGTCTCTACGCGCCGCTGCCCGCCCCGCTCACCGTGGCCCTGGCCCTGCTGGCCGGCCTGGCCGCGGGCGCCGGGTACGCCGTGCTCGCCGCGCTGTGCGAGAACCATCTCGGGGTCCCGCTGCTGGTCAGCAGTCTGCTGCTCAGCTACCCGGCGGTGTCGCTCGCCTCCTACCTGGCGCGCTATCCGCTCAAGGAGCCGGGCTCCAGCCTGCCCCAGACCCGTGCGCTGCCGGACGGCGTGGCGCTGCCCGCGTTCGGCGACTCCACGGTCACCCTCGGGCTCGTCCTCGTCGCGATCGCCGCCGCCGCGTACTGGTTCGCCGACCGGCGCACCGCCGTCGGCTACGAGATCCGCATGACGGGCCTCAACCCCCGCTTCTCCGCGTACGCGGGCGTCGAACGCCGGGGTCTGACCCTGCGGTTGATGGCGCTCTCCGGGGGCCTCGCCGGACTCGTGGGCGCCATCGGGGTGCTGAGCTTCCCCTACCGCTTCGTGGACGGCTCGCTCACCGCCCCCGGCTACACCTGGACCGGACTCACGGCGGCCCTGCTCGCCGCCGCCGCTCCGCTGGGCACGGTGGTCGCCGCGTTCTTCTTCGCCGTCCTCCAGGTCGGCGGTCTGGCGATGGAGCGCACCACCGAGGTGCCCCGCGAACTGACCCAGGTGCTCCAGGCCATCGTGATCGTGTTCCTCGCCGCCCGGCTGCGCTTCCCCGGCCGCTGGTTCGGCCGCCGCAGCCGGGAAAGCGAGGCGGTGTGATGTTCCTCGACTCCGATCTCCTCATGTCGGCGCTGCGCGCGCTGACCCCGATCCTGCTGGCCGCCCTCGGCGGCGCCCTGTGCGAGCGCGCCGGGGTCTTCAACATCGGCCTCGAGGGCATGATGCTGATGGGCTGCTTCACCTCCGTGGCGACCAGCTGGTTCACCGGCAGCCCCTGGCTCGGCGTCCTGGCGGCGGCCCTCGCGGCGGCCGCGTACTCGCTGATCCTGGCCGTGGGCGCGGTCACCCTGCGCGGTGACGCGGTGGTCCTCGGCATCGCCATGAACCTGCTGGCCGTCGGCCTGACCAGCTTCCTGCTGCGCACGGTCTTCGGCGTGCAGGGCACCTTCGACGATCCCTCCCTCGCCGGGCTGCCGCTGATCGGCGGCTTCACCCCGCTCGCGTACCTGTCGTGGGCGGCGGTCGCGGTCGCCGCCCTGCTGCTCTCGCGGCATGTGTGGGGGCTCCGGCTGCGCGGGGTCGGCGAGGCGCCGGACGCGGCGGCCACCCTCGGGGTGAGCCCGGCGAAGTACCAGTACGGCGCGATCCTGCTGTCGGGAGTGCTGTGCGGACTCGCGGGCGCGCAGCTCGCCCTCGGCAACGTCACGTTGTTCACGGAGAACATGACGGCGGGCCGTGGTTGGATCGCTGTCGTGGCCGTCATGCTGGGCCGCGCCGCGCCCCTGGGCGTCCTGCTCGCCGCGCTGCTGTTCGGGCTCGCCGAAGCGGCCGGGTTCCGCCTCCAGGGTCTCGGCCTGCCGCAGCAGGCGACGGACGCCGCGCCGTACGTCGTCACCCTCGGCGCCCTGTTCCTCACGACGGCCCGCCGCCGTCGCCGCCCCCGTACCACCGGAGCCGTCCAATGACGCAGGACCTGCTGCCCGTCACCCGCATCCCGCGCACCGGTCTCCCGGCGCACGCCGTGGTCGTCGGCGACCCGGCCCGCGCCGCGGCCGTCGCCGCGCTCCTCGACGGCGCCGAGGAGGTCTCGTACCACCGCGAGTACCGGGTCTTCAGCGGCAGCTGGAAGGGCGTGCCGGTGGTCGTCGCCTCGCACGGCGTGGGCGCGCCCGGCGCGATCCTGCTGTTCCAGGAGCTGGCGGACGCCGGCGTGCGCACCTTCCTGCGGTTCGGCACGGCGGGCGCGATGAAGGCGGGCATCGGGGACGGCGACCTGGTGATCGCGGAGGCCGCCGTGCGCGACGACGGCGTCACCCATCAGCTGCTGCCCCCGGAATACCCGGCGGTGTCGGCGCCCGAGGCGGTCCTCGCCCTCCAGCGCGCCGCCCGCGGGGCCGGCGCCCCGCACCACCGGGGCCTGGTGTGGACCCGGGCCGCCTTCCAGCCGGGCCCGCTCCCGCTCTTCTCCTACGCCGGCGCCGGACTCGCCGCCATCGAGATGGAGCTGTCCGCGCTGCTGGTCACGGCCTCGCTGCGCGGCCTGGTCGCGGGCGGTGTGCTGGTGATCGACGGGGCGAACGCCGACGAACTCGTCGACGAGCAGGCGACCGGCGGCTACGACCCGCACCGGGAGGTCGTCGCGGCCGGCGTCGAGCGGGGCGCGGTCGTGTCCCTCGAAGCGCTGCGGCTGCTCGCCGGGGCGGAAGGTGCGCGGGCGTGAGCATCGACCTGCTGGTGCACGGCGGTGACGTCCTGACGATGGACGACGCCGCGACGGTCGTCCCGGACGGAGCGGTCGCGGTCCACGAGGGCGGCGTCCTCGCCGTGGGACCGGCCCACGAGCTGCGCGAGCGCTACACCGCCGCCGAGGAGATCGACGCCGCCGGCTGTCTCGTCCTCCCCGGGCTGATCAACGCGCACACCCACCTCGCGATGACGCTGCTGCGCGGCCGCGCCGACGACGTCACCCTCCAGGGCTTCCTGGAGCGGGTGCTGAAGTGGGAGGCGGAGCTGCTGGCGCCGGAGAACGTGGCGGCGGCGGTGCGGCTGGCGGTCGCCGAGAGCCTGCGGGCCGGAGTGACCTCGGCGCTGGACATGTACTGGTTCCACGAGGCGGCCGAGCGGGCGGCCCGTGAGGCGGGCTGGCGGCTGCACACCGGGCCGACCTTCATGGACGTGCCCGGGCCGCCGGACGGCATCGCGTACGAGGAGCGGCTCGGGTGGGCGCGGCGCGACCTCGCGGCGCGCGGGCCCGCCCGGCCCGGCCACCGGCCGGTCGTCTTCGCGCACTCGGCGTACACCCTCTCCCCCGGGCAGCTCACCGAAGTCTTCGCGCTGGCACGGGAGTTCGGGGCGCTGGTGCACATCCACGCGGCCGAGAACGCCACCGAGGTCGCCACCGTCGAGGTGCAGCACGGCAAGCGGCCGGTGGAGCTGCTGGACTCCCTCGGGCTGCTCGGCCCCGATGTGCTGCTCGCGCACGCGGTCGACCTCACCGGGCTCGAGATCGCGGCACTGGCCCGCACCGGCACGGCGGTCGCCCACTGCCCGGTGTCCAACCTGAAGCTGGGCTGCGGCATCGCGCCCGTGCCCCGGCTGCTGAGCGCGGGCGTGAGGGTCGGGCTGGGCACGGACGGCGCGGTCAGCTCCAACTCGCTGGACGTGCTCGGGGCCGTACGGCAGGCGGCGCTGGTGCACAAGGCGGCGGGCGATCCGACGGCGGTCGGCGCCCGGCAGGCCGTACGGATGGCGACGATCGAGGGCGCGCGGGCGCTCGGGCTCGGTGAGCAGCTCGGCTCGCTGGAGGCGGGCAAGCGGGCCGACCTGATCGTCGTCGACCTGGACGCGCCGCATCTGCGGCCGCGCCACGACCCGTGGTCGACGCTGGCGTACGCGGCGCACTCGTCGGACGTGCGGGACACGGTCGTCGACGGGCGGGTGCTGATGCGCGATCGCCGGCTGACCACGCTCGACGAGCGGGCGGTGATCGCAGACCTGGAGGCACTGCTCTGATCTGCCCCCATAATGACGCTGAGACATCCGATGTCTGACCCGGTCCGCGGGTCGGACGTCGGGATCCGATGTCTGGGCGACGAACGACAGGGAGGCCGGTCATGGCAGTCACCGACGAGGCGATCGAGAAGATCAAGGGCATGATCGTCTCGGGTGCGCTGCGCCCCGGCGACCGGCTGCCCAAGGAGAGCGAGCTGGCCGCCGAACTGGGTCTGTCCCGCAACTCCCTGCGGGAGGCGGTGCGCGCCCTGTCGCTGATCCGGATCCTGGACGTGCGGCAGGGTGACGGCACCTACGTCACCAGCCTCGATCCGCAACTGCTCCTGGAGGCGCTGAGTTTCGTCGTCGACTTCCACCGCGACGACACCGTCCTGGAGTTCCTGGCCGTGCGCCGCATCCTGGAGCCGGCCGCCACCGCGATGGCCGCCCTGCGGATCAGCGAGCAGCAACTGGACGCGCTCGACGCCCAGTTGGACAAGCTCGGGGCCGAGCCGTCGGTGGAGGAACTGGTCGCGGGCGACCTGGAGTTCCACCGGGGCATCGTGCAGAGCGTCGGCAACTCGGTGCTGTGCTCGCTGCTCGACGGACTGTCCGGGCCCACCACCCGGGCCCGTATCTGGCGCGGCCTGACGCAGGAGGACGCGGTGGCCGGCACGCTGCGCGAGCACCGGGCGATCCTGGCGGCCCTGCGCGACCGGGACGCGGAGGCGGCGCGGTCGTGGGCCACGGTGCACATCGCGAGCGTGGAGCAGTGGCTGCGCTCGACGCTGTGAGTCCGCGGCGCCCGACCCTGTGCGCCACCTGTGGGTCGATGCCGTGAGTCGGGTCCGGCCGGGGGTGTCCGGGGGTGGCGAACGGGGCAGTGATCCGTTCACTCCCCCGTGCAAGGGGGCTGCGAGCGCTCCCGCGGAACGCCGTAAGGTTGGGTGGTCAAGCGAGGGCACGTCGGAAGGAGGCGCTGGGTGATCGAGCTCGAGGGGGTTCCCGAGCTGATCGACCCGGTCATGGTGGCCGCGTTCGAGGGCTGGAACGATGCCGGCGACGCCGCCTCCACCGCGGTCGGGCACCTGGAGCGGGAGTGGAAGGGCGAGGTGTTCGCGGCGCTGGACGCCGAGGACTACTACGACTTCCAGGTGAACCGCCCCACGGTGTGGATGGACGCCGGCGTGCGCAAGATCACGTGGCCGACGACAAGGTTGTCGGTCGTCCGGGTCGGCGGCGACAAGCCACGCGATCTCGTGCTCGTGCGCGGCATCGAACCGTCCATGCGCTGGCGCTCGTTCTGCAACGAGCTGCTGGGTTTCGCGCACGAGTTGGGCGTGGAGCTGGTGGTCATCCTGGGCGCCCTGCTCGGTGACACCCCGCACACCCGACCGGTCCCGATCAGCGGGACCACGTCCGACGCGGACCTGGCGCAGCGGATGGACCTGGAGGAGACCAAGTACGAGGGCCCCACGGGCATCGTCGGCGTTCTCCAGGAGGCGTGCACGCATGCGGGGGTGCCCGCGGTGAGCCTCTGGGCGGCCGTGCCGCACTACGTCTCGCAGCCGCCGAACCCGAAGGCGACGCTGGCCCTCCTCAACCGCCTGGAGGACCTGATCGACGTGCGCATCCCGCTGGGCGAGCTGCCCGAGGACGCGCGGGCCTGGCAGGTGGGCGTGGACCAGCTGGCCGCGGAGGACAGCGAGGTCGCCGAGTACGTGCAGACGCTGGAGGAGGCGCGGGACACCGCGGAGCTGCCGGAGGCGTCGGGTGAGGCGATCGCCCGCGAGTTCGAGCGCTATCTGCGGCGCCGGGACGGCGGCGGCCCGCCGGACCCCGGGGAGCGGACCCGGCCCCCGAAGCCGCCGAAGCCGAGCGGCGACGCCTCCGACGACAGCGATTCCTCGGAGGACTAGGACGGCGGGACAGAGGAGCGAGAGGGGCGGTGCGCCGAAGCGCACCGCCCCTCGTCGTGCCCGTGCACGGACGCCCTCGGCTAGAGCGCCACGCCCAGCAGCGCGTCCACGGCCCGTGAGACGACCCCGGGGGCCCCGATGTCCGTACCGCCCTGCTCCTGCTGGAGCGCCGCCCAGCGGTCGACGGCGGCGAGCGCGGCCGGGGCGTCGAGGTCGTTGCCGAGCGCCTCGCGGATCTCCTCGACGAGCGCCTCGGCGGGCGGCCCGTCGGGCCGGGAGACGGCGGCGCGCCAGCGCCCGAGCCGGGCCTCGGCGTCCGCCAGGACCTGGTCGGTCCACTCCCAGTCGGCCCGGTAGTGATGGGCGAGGAGGGTGAGCCGGATGGCGGCGGGGTCGACGCCGTCCTGGCGCAGCTTCGAGACGAAGACGAGGTTGCCCCGGGACTTGGACATCTTCTCGCCGTCCAGGGCGACCATGCCCGCGTGGACGTACGCCTGCGCCATGGGGAACTCGCCGGTCAGCACCTGGGCGTGCGAGGCGCCCATCTCGTGGTGCGGGAAGGCCAGGTCGGAGCCGCCGCCCTGCACGTCGAAGCCCATCCCGAGGTGGTCCAGGGCGATGGCCACGCACTCGATGTGCCAGCCCGGCCGGCCGCGGCCGAGCGAGCCGCCGTCCCAGCTGGGCTCACCCTCGCGGGCCGCCATCCAGAGCATCGGGTCGAGCGGGTTCTTCTTGCCGGGGCGGTCGGGGTCGCCGCCGCGTTCGGCGGAGAGCAGCCGCATGGCGGCCGCGTCCAGGCCCGAGACCCGGCCGAAGTTCGGGTCGGACTCGACGGAGAAGTAGATGTCGCCGTCGAGCTCGTAGGCGGCGCCGGCGTCCCGCAGCCGCTCGACGAGCGGGACGATGCCGGGTATCGCCTCGACGGCGCCTATGTAGTGCCGCGGCGGCAGCATCCGCAGGGCGGTCATGTCCTCGCGGAAGAGCGCCGTCTCCTTCTCGGCGAGGGCGACCCAGTCGACGCCGTCGCGTTCGGCCCGCTCCAGGAGCGGGTCGTCGACGTCGGTGACGTTCTGGACGTAGTGAACCTGCCGCTTGGTGTCGAGCCACACGCGCTGAACGAGGTCGAACGCGTTGTAGGTCGCCGCGTGACCGATGTGGGTCGCGTCGTACGGCGTGATGCCGCAGACGTAGATACGGGCGACGGGACCGGGGTCGAGGGAGACCGGGCCGCCGGTCGCGGTGTCGTGGATCCTCAGGTCGCGGCCCTGACCAGGCAGGGCGGGGACCTCGGAAGCGGGCCAGGCATGCATGTCATGAGCCTAACCGGACGGAAGTTGCGTATACGAACCGGAGCAGGCCAGATGGCCGGGAAGGCCCTCTTGTGCGATTCCGTCCGGCATGCGTCCCGGCGTGCGGGCGCCGGCCGGCCCGGGGGGGGGCGGACGGCCAGACCCGGGCCGGCCGGTCAGACGGGGGGCCAGGGGATGGCGGGCCAGTCGCCGCTCGGCTCCGGGTGCTTCCCGCTCGCCAGCAGCGCGTCGGCACGCGCGCGCGTGGCGTCGACCTCGGCGGGGGTGATGAGCCCGGCCAGGGTGACCGCCAGCCGCCCGCCGGGCTCCAGCGCGCCTCTGAGGGCCTTGAGCACGTCGACGGCCTCCCCGGTCAGGGGCTCGCCCGCCCAGCCCCACAGGAGCGTGCGCAGCTTGTTCTCGGCGTTGAAGGTGACCCCGTGGTCGATGCCGTACAGCCGGCCGTCGGCGGTGGGCAGCAGGTGGCCGCCCTTGCGGTCGGCGTTGTTGATCACCGCGTCGAGGACGGCGAGCCGGCGCAGCCGTTCGTCGTCGGCGTGCACGAGCAGCGCGGTACGGCCCTCGCCGGCCTCGGCGAAGCCGATCGCCCTCCAGCCGGGCCCGGGCTCCTCCGCGTCCACCAGGGCGAGCAGCTCCGTCTCCGGGGCCGTCTCGATCCACAGCTGGCACATGCCCTCGCCGTACGGCCCCTCCCGCAGCACGGTGGGCGGCACCAGGCCCCAGCCGGTGGCCTCGGAGACCTCGTAGGCGGCGACCTCGCGCTGGGCGAGGGTGCCGTCGGGGAAGTCCCACAGCGGCCGCTCCCCGGCGACCGGCTTGTAGACGCAGGCGGCCTCGCGGCCCTCGTACGCGACGGTGCAGTACAGGGCCGCGTTGGAGGCGTCGCGGATGCGGCCGCGGACGGTGAGCTCGCCGCGCGCGAGGAGTGCGGCGGCGGCCGGGTCGGTGGTCGTCACGCCCCCCGGCGGTATCCGTTCTGGCGCGGACATACGTGTCCTTCCGGATCGAGCGGCAGGCTGCACAGCGGGCACGGCGGACGGCCCGCGTTGACGACGTCGAGGGCGCGCTTGGCGAAGGCCCGGGCCTGTGCGCCGGTGAGCCGGACCCGCAGCATCGGGGGCCCGTTCTCCTCGTCCTGCAGGAGCTTCTCCTCGGCCTCGGCGAGGTCCTCCTCGGAGTCCGCCTCGAGCTCCACGAGGGCCTGCGCCTCGACGATCATGCGCTGTTCCTCGCCGTCCCAGGCGAGGGCCATGGTGCCGACCCGGAACTCCTCCTCGATCGGCGTGTCGAGGGGGGCCGTGTCGGTGTTCTCGGCGGGCGACATCGCGGGCACGGGCGCGCTGCCGCCGCTCCGGCGCACGACCTCGTCCAGCAGTTCGTCCATGCGCTCGGCGAGCGCGGCGACCTGGGTCTTCTCCAGGGCCACGCTGGTCACTCGGGAGCCGGCGGTGGCCTGGAGGAAGAAGGTACGGCGCCCGGGCAGTCCGACCGTACCGGCCACGAAGCGGTCCGGGGGGTCGTAGAGGAACACCTGACGGGACACGTCCTGTCTCCATGGGAATCGTGGGTCATCGTGGGCCGGGGAACGCGTGGGGGAACGTCCCTGCGGGTACGCGCGCGTTTGCGGACCGCTTCACCCTACTGCGGCCGACGATCACGGTGCGCCCGCACCACCCCCGACCGTCGCGTCCCCGGCCGGCGGCTCCTCGCGCGGGGCGAGCGACGCGAAGTCGCCCGTGTCGCCGAGGCGCACGAGAAAGGGGCGCAGCCGGGTGTAACGGATCGCGGTGACGGAACACGGTTCCACAGAGATCCGCTGGAAGAGGTCGAGATGAAGCCCGAGGGCGTCCGCCACGAGCGACTTGATGATGTCGCCGTGCGAGCACATCAGATAGACGGCGTCGGCGCCGTGGTCGCGTTCCACGCGCGCGTTCCACTCGCGCACCGCCTCGGCGGCGCGGGTCTGCATGGCCCGCATGGACTCGCCGCCGGGGAACGCGGCGGCGGAAGGGTGCGCCTGCACGACCTCCATCAGGGGTTCGTCCATCAGTTCGGCGAGCTTGCGTCCGGACCAGTCGCCGTAGTGGCACTCCCCGATCCGCTCGTCGGTGTGGGCGCGCAGGCCGGGGCGGGCGGCGAGGAGCGGCCGGATCGTCTCCTGGCAGCGCTGGAGGGGACTGGCGACGACCTCGGCGATCGGCAGCGCTTCGAGCCGCCCGGGCAGGGCGGCGGCCTGCGCGGCCCCGCGCTCGTCGAGGGCTACGCCCGGCGTCCAGCCGGCGAGCAGTCCGGAGGTGTTGGCGGTGGACCGGCCGTGCCGGACGAGGATCAACGTGGGCATGCCGCCCAGGGTAGGCGCACGCGGGCGTGCGCCGGTGAGGGTGCGAAGGGAGGATGCGCCGAGTGATCGTCGACTGCGCGGTCTATCGCGACGGGCGCCGCACGGAGGGCCCGGAGGACTTCTCGGACGCGCTGGCCGAGGCACGGGCCGCGGGCGGTTTCGTGTGGATCGGGCTCCACGAGCCGACCGAGAAGGAGTTCGACCACGTCACGCAGGAGTTCGGGCTGCATCCGCTCGCCGTCGAGGACGCCCTGAAAGCGCACCAGCGGCCGAAGCTGGAGATCTACGACGACTCGCTCTTCCTGGTGTTCAAGCCGGTGGTCTACGAACAGGAGAGCGACGCCGTCTCCTCCGGTGAGGTGATGGTCTTCCTCGGCGACGGCTTCGTGGTGAGCGTCCGGCACGGCGAGGGCTCCCCGCTGGCCGCCGTGCGGCGCCGGATCGAGCACGAGCCGGAACTGCTCGCCAAGGGCCCCACGGCGGTGGTGTACGCGATCGCCGACGCCACGGTGGACCACTACCTGGACGTGGCGACGGAACTCCAGACGGACCTGGAGGAGCTGGAGGCGGAGGTGTTCTCGCCGGACGGCGGCGGCTCGCGGCACACCGCGTCGCGGATCTACCGGTTCAAGCGGCAGATCCTGGAGTTCCGCCGGGCCACCGGCCCGCTGGCTCCTCCGCTGTCCCGACTGGCCCGCACGAGCGCGTCCGCCCCGGGCGTGCCCTTCATCGACGACCGGGCGCGGCCCTTCTTCCGCGACGTCAACGACCACCTGATGCGGGTGAACGAGTCCGTCGAGGGGCTGGACCGGCTGGTCACGGACATCCTCTCGGCCCACCTGGCGCAGATGAGCGTCCGGCAGAACGACGACATGCGGAAGATCTCGGCGTGGGCGGCGATGGCCGCGGTCCCCACGATGATCGCGGGGATCTACGGGATGAACTTCGAGCACATGCCGGAGCTGCGGTGGGTGTGGTCGTACCCGGCGGTGATCGCGCTGATGGCCGTGCTCGAAGTGCTGCTGTACCGGTTGTTCAAGCACCGGGGATGGCTCTAGGGGCCGGTTCCCGGACCCGTCCCGCGCCCTGCTCTCAGGCGAACTCGGGAGCCGGGACCGCCGGACCGCCGAGCGCGTCGCGGCGCTCGGGCATCTCCAGGGTGACCATCCGACGCCAGCCCGCGAACCGCTCCCAGGCGTACACGGCGCGGACGCCGGCCGCGAGGAGCGCCGCCCGGCCCTTCGACCAGCCGAGGATGTCCCCCATGTGGGCCATGACGGCCAGGCTCACGTCGCGGTAGATCCGGATCTCGGCGAGCGCACACGCGCGCAGGGTCCGGTGGATGGCGCGGCCGTGTCCCGCGCGGGCGAGGCGGAGCAGTTCCTCGTGGCAGTAGGCGAGGTGGTTGTCCTCGTCGTCGGAGATCATCCTCACCGCGCGGCCGAGGTCGGGATGGTCGGCGAAGTGCCTGCGCAGCAGTTCCATCTGCTCGGAGGCCCGCTGTTCGGTGACCCGGCTGTGCGCGAGGTAGGTGACGATGTCGTGCACGGTCAGCGGGTGGTCGGCCCGGAGCCGGTCGTGCGCGAGGCCGATGCCGGCCTGCTCCAGGAGCATCGTGTAGTCCGTGTCGCGCGGGACGGGCACGGGGGTCAGTCCGCGCTTGCGCATCAGGGCGTTGAAGATCCGCCCGTGCTTGTCCTCGTCGGCGCCGTGCCGGGCGATCTTGGGAGCGAGGTGGCGTTCGCTCTGCGGGACGAGCGCGGCGATCCGGCCGTTCTCCCAGCCGCCCTGCGACTCGCCGCCTGCGGCGATGGAACAGAAGAGAGCGAAGGATTCGTCGTTGTCGATGATCTCCTGGAACAGACTCTTGGCCGAAAGCATCGTGGGGGCACCTCTCCGCATCGCGCAGGATTCCGCAGCATTCCGCAAGGAACGAGTCAAATGCGGCACGCGGGGCGGTGCAACAGCTGTGTCGGACAACTGCGCCGAAAGAGGGATGCCCGGAGTCGGTCCTGAGGCGTAACCGCGCGCCGGGTGGCGCGTTGTTCCGCATGACGGCCGTGGCGGGGAAGACCCCCGAGCCCCCACCACGGCCGCTGTCATTCCCGGAATCCCGGCCCGGAGATCCCCCGTCCCGGCCTCAGGTCCCGGTCGGCCTCCGGTCCCGGCCGACCACCACCCGGTCCCGGCCGACCACCACCCGGTCCGGGCCGCCCATCCGGACCCGCCGGACCGACCCGACCGGCCGGACCGGCTAGCCCAGGCCGGCCAGCTCGGCGGCCTGCACGCCGGCCCGCAGCGAGGCGAGGCGCTCGTCGAGGGTGAAGCCCGCCGGGGCGAGGGTGAGCGTGGTGACGCCGGCCGCCGCGTAGGCCTTCATCCGGTCGGCGATCCGCTCCACCGAGCCCAGCAGCGTGGTCCGGTCGATCAGCTCGTGCGGCACGGCCGCCGCGGCGCCCTGCTTGTCGCCGGAGAGGTACTTGTCCTGGATCTCGTCGGCGGCGGCCTCGTAGCCCATGCGGCGCGCGAGCTGGTTGTAGAAGTTCTGCTTGCGGCTGCCCATGCCGCCGACGTACAGCGCGGTGTAGGGCCGGAAGGTGTCGGCGAGCCGCTCGACGTCCTTGTCGTCGCCGAGGGCCAGCGGCAGGGTCGGACAGACGTCGAAGCCCTCCAGGGTCTTGCCCGCCTTCTCGCGCCCGGCCCGCAGGTGCTTGATCGCGGTGTCCTCGAGGTGCTCGGCGGACGGGAAGATGAGCAGGGCGCCGTCGGCGATCTCGCCGGTCTGCTCCAGGTTCTTCGGACCGATGGCGGCGATGTACAGCGGGATGTGCTCGCGCTCCGGGTGCACGGTCAGCTTGATCGGCTTGCCCGGGCCGCCCGGCAGCGGCAGCGTCCAGTGCTCGCCGTCGTACGACAGCCGCTCGCGCGTCATCGCCTTGCGGACGATCTCCACGTACTCGCGGGTGCGGGACAGCGGCTTGTCGAACTTGACGCCGTACCAGCCCTCGGAGACCTGTGGTCCCGACACGCCGAGGCCGAGGCGGAAACGGCCGCCGGAGAGCGAGTCGAGGGTGGCGGCGGTCATCGCGGTCATCGCCGGCTGGCGGGCCGGGATCTGGAAGATCGCCGAACCGACGTCGATGCGCTCGGTCTGCGCGGCCACCCAGGTGAGCACGGTGGCCGCGTCGGAGCCGTAGGCCTCGGCGGCCCAGCAGACGGCGTAGCCGAGGCGGTCGGCCTCCTGGGCGACGGCGAGGTTGTCGCCGTCCATTCCGGCACCCCAGTAGCCGAGGTTGATCCCGAGCTGCATGGCCGATCCCCTTACTGATCAGTAACGACGCTGTTGCGGAGACCATAGCGCGGGCGCCGCGGGGCCGGGAGTGCGGTGTGGCGAGGGTCGCGGCGGACGGATCCGGGGTCCCGGCCTGCGGAACTCGGTTCCGCGTCCCGGAAATTCGGTTATCCACAGGCAACCCACCGCCCAGTTATGGCCAGTAATCTCGGCGTTCATGGAGCAGAGGCATCTCGGCCGCACCGGCCTGCGTGTGTCCCGCATCGGGCTCGGCACCCTGACCTGGGGCCGCGACACCGACGAGCACGACGCCGCGGACGTCCTGAAGACGTTCTGGGAGGCGGGCGGGACCCTCGTCGACACGGCCGACGTGTACGGCGACGGGGACGCCGAATATCTGCTGGGACGCCTGCTGGAGGGCCTGGTTCCGCGCCGGGACCTGATCATCTCGACCAAGGCGGGCAGCGTCCCCGACCCGGACCGCCGCTACGACGGTTCCCGGGGGCACCTCCTCGCCGCCCTGGACGCCTCACTGGCCCGGCTGGGCACGGATCACGTCGACCTGTGGCAGGTACACGCCTTCGACCCCGACACCCCGCTGGAGGAGACCCTCCAGGCCCTCGACATCGCTGTCGCGAGCGGCCGCGCCCGCTACGCCGGGGTCTCCAACTTCTGCGGCTGGCAGCTCGCCAAGGCGGCCACCTGGCAGCTCGCCGCGCCGGGGGCGCGGACCCGGCTCGCGGCGACACAGATGGAGTACTCGCTGCTGCAGCGCGGTGTCGAGCGCGAGGTGCTGCCGGCCGCCCTGGATCTGGGCATCGGCCTGCTGCCCTCCTCTCCGCTGGGCCGCGGCGTCCTCACCGGCAAGTACCGGGGCGACGCCCTGCCGCCGGACTCGCGCGGCGCCTCGGACCACTTCGGGCTCTTCGTCGAGCCCTATCTCGACGACACCGCGAGCCGCATCGTGGACGCCGTCTCGACCGCCGCGGACGGCCTGGCCGTGACCCCGCTCCAGGTCGCCCTCGCCTGGGTCCGCGACCGGCCGGGGGTGGCCGCCCCGATCGTCGGCGCGCGCAACGCGCAGCAGCTCACGGCCGCATTGTCAGTGGAGGCCCTTAGTCTTCCTG
Organism: Streptomyces sp. 3330; assembly: GCF_031456635.1. Classification (NCBI taxonomy): domain Bacteria; kingdom Bacillati; phylum Actinomycetota; class Actinomycetes; order Kitasatosporales; family Streptomycetaceae; genus Streptomyces; species Streptomyces sp. 3330. The sequence goes on along the minus strand of NZ_JAVDVA010000018.1, from coordinate 151,209 downwards.
ACGAGATCTGCCGGGCCCTCGACGACGTGTCGGCGCCCGTGCACCGCTATCCCGATCACGACTGGAGCACGCTGTGAGCACGGAGTCGGTTCCCCCGGAGAGCACCGAGAACGCCGGACCGGCGACACCGGAGGCCGCCGCGGAGCCCGGGACCCCGGACGACACCGCGACGGCACAGCCCGGGCCGGCGGCCGACAGCGCTTCGACGAGCGACGACGAGACCCCTGCCGCACGCGAGGACGCGGACGGCGCGCGCGACTGCGAGCAGCCGGCCGCCGTGAAGGCGGCCGCGGCAGCCGAAGCAGGCACGGAGGCCCGAACAGAAGCAGAAGCAGGAGCAGAGGACGGCAAGGCCGACGCCGCCGAGGCGGCCGCGCAGCTCTCCGAGGCGCAGGCCGAGCTCGCCGCGCAGAAGCTGGAGCGGGAGCGCATCGAGCGGCGCCGGGCCGAGAAGGCGGAGCCCATCGAGAGCGGGACCAAGCTGAGCGGGAAGGCCGCCGACCTGCTCGCGGCGGTGCGTGCGGTGGAGGGCGGGGCGAAGCCCCCGGCCACGGTGTTCGCCGATCCGGCGCCCGCCCCGCGCCGTCCCGCGCCGGAGCAGGTCCGCCGACCCCAGCCGGCCCCCGTACCGGCGGCGGCCGCCGCACCGGCCCCCGCGGCGCAAGCCGTCGAGGGCGTGCGGCGCGTGCTCGGCGCCGGTGGCGCGCCGGAGACGCTCGCGCCGCAGGCCGCCGCCACGCTGGGCGAGGGCGCCGAGGATCTGCTGCGCGAGGACCCGTGGCAGCTGCTGCGCGTCCCCGGTGTGCGTCCCGAGCAGGCCGACGGGTTCGCGCGGGCGCTGCTCGGACCGGAGTGCGCGCCCGACGACGAGCGACGCGGGCGCGCGGTGACGGTCTGGCTGCTCGAGCAGGCCGCCGTGGCCGGGCACACCGCCCTGGAGCTGCCGACGCTCACCGCCGCTCTCGTCCGGCAGGCGGTGCCGGACGCCGAGGCGGCCGTGCAGAGCGCGCTGGCCGAGGGCGAGGCGCTCGTGTTCCAGGACGCCCTGGACTCCGTGGACGCCGCCCGGACCGGTCGGCCCGAGGGGACGGCCGAGAACGGCGGGCAGGAGAGCGGGGAGGACGGCGAGGAGTCCCGGCCGGTCCGGGTCCTGGTGGGCCTGGAGCGGTACGCGCTGGCGGAGGAGAGCCTTGCCGACGCGCTGGCCCGGGTGGTCAACTCGCCGGCCAAGGAGGCCTCCGCGCGATGGGAGCCGGTGACGGCCGACGCGTCCGGCAGCACCGCCGAGCTGCTGCGCGCCGTCGCCGGACACGGCCTGGTGCTGCACACCGGCGGCGAGGCGTCCCGCGCCGAACCGGCGGCGCTGCTCACCGCGGCCCTGGCCGTGGGCCTGCGCGCGGTCGCGGCCTGCCACGCGCCGGACAGCCGGCGGCGGTTCGCGGCGCTCCTCGGCGAGCGGGCGGCGGACGGCGCCGTCGTCACCGTCCCGGGGCTGCTGGCCGGCACCGAGGGTCCCGGGCGGGACGCGGACGGTGCCTTCGCCCTCGATCTGCTGGTCGTGCTCGACGCGCCGCAACTGGACGTGGAGAGCGCCGCGTTGCTGGCGGAGTCGCTGCCGGACGGGGCGCGGCTGGTGCTCAGCGGTGATCCGGCGGTGCTCTGGTCGGCGGGCCCGGGCCGGGTCTTCGCCGATCTGCTCGCGGCGCGCGCGTGTCCGCAGGTCGCCTCGCGCACGCCCGACCCGGGGCCGATCGGCGAGCTCGTCTCCGGCGTCGGCATCGGCGAGCTGAACCAGGTCGACGCGCCCGGCAAGGAGATCGTGATCGTGCCGGTCCGGGAGGCGGGCGAGGCCGTGCACCGGACCGTGCAGCTCGTCGCCGACTCGGTGCCGCGGGCCTTCGGGATCACCCCCGAGGAGACGGTGGCGATCACCCCGGGCCACGGCGGTGCGGCCGGTACACGCGCGCTCAACGCCGCCCTCAAGGAACGGCTCAATCCCGGCCCCGGCCGCTTCGGCGGCTTCGACCCCGGCGACCGGGTCGCCTACGCGCCCGCCCCGGGCCGCACGATGCCCGGCCGGGTGGTGACGGCCGACGCGGAGGGGCTGCACCTGTCCTGCGCCGACGGTCCGGTGGTCGTGCCGAGGGACCGGGTGGAGCAGGCCGTGCGGCACGGGTGGGCGCTGACCGCGCACCAGGCCGTGGGCAGCCGGTGGCCCGCGGCGGTCGTGGTCCTGCCGGGCGACGCCGCGCAGGTTCTCTCACGCCCCTGGGTGTACACGGCGTTCGGCCGGGCGGAGCGCCATCTGTCCGTGGTGCACGGCGTCGAGCAGGCTCTGCCGAAGGCCGTCGCCGAGGTGCCGGCGAAGCCCCGCACGACCCGCCTGCCGGCGCTGCTGCGCACGCAGCTCCCGGCGGCCGAGTAGCGCGGACGGCGGCGGTCCCGAGGGGGTTCCCCCGGGACCGCCGCCGTGCGTCGGCCTCGCAGGCTCCGCTTCCCGCGTCCTCCCGTGCGCCGCCCACCGGTGGCGGCCGGCGGTCGGCGGTGCGCTCAGCGGTCCGCGTCGAGCGGCTCCAGTTCCTCGTCCTCGATGTCGTCCACGAGGTCCTCGTCGTCGGCGTCGTCACCGTCGTCGAGGTCGTCGAAGACCGAGCTCACGTCGAAGCGGCAGATCACCCGGCCGGGATCGGCCTGCTCGAACGGCGCCTCCAGCCACTCGCCCGGCTCGGCCTGTTCGTCGGCAGCCAGCACCCACAGCGTGGAGTCGCCCTCCTCCAGGCCGAACTCCTTGTGCCGGGAGGCGATCTCGTCCGGCTCGAACTCGCCGAAGAGGATGCCCAGCGCCCCGTGCACCGTGTCCGAGACGGCCCCGCCCGCTCCCTCGTCGTCCGCCGCCTCGATCCGCTGGGCCTGCGCCAGCAGCCGCGGCGGCTCCGCGACGGCGTAGTCGCGGCGGATCAGCACGCTCAGGGCGTTCGGCTCCTCGGGACCCGCGTACGGCGGCAGGGAGTCCTCGGCGCCGGGGATCTCGAAGGGCGTGACCTCGTCGTACCGGTCGTAGAGCAGTTCGTCGTAGACCTCGGCGGCCGCGGCCAGCTCGTTGAACGCCTCGTAGACAGCCGGGTCGTCCTCCCCCGTCCTGCGTTCGACCGCGGCCAGGTGGCGGTCGAGCGCGGTCTTGACCGCCTCGGCGGCGGCGCGTACCTCGGCAGCGGTGGGCTGCGCAGCATCAGACATAGTGCAGACGCTATCCGTACCGGACCCCAGACCGCACAATAGATGCGATGCCGGAATACGAATTTGTCGACGTCTACGTACCGCGCGGGGTCTCCCGCAAGGACGCGACCCGACTGCTGACCGACCATGCCGAGTACGGACACTGGGAGTTGGACCGCCTGAGCCTGCTGCGCGACGGCAGCCGCCGGGTGCGGCTGCGCCGGCGGATCATCCGCCAGGTGCGGGCCACGTGGTGAGGTGAGACGACAGAAACGGAGCGGGCCCCGCCGAGGCGGGGCCCGCTCCGTCGTGGGCTCACCCGGGGCTCACGCGGAGGCGCGCGCCTTGCGGTAGAGCACCGCGCCCGCGAGCAGCGCGCCCGCGCCGGCCGGCAGGACCAGGCCCATCGGCAGCTCGCTGCCGGTGTGCGCGAGCTGCGCGGCGGGACGGTGGACGGCTGAGGCGCCGACCGGGGTCACGTGGTTCGAGGTGGACGGCACACCCCCGGGGCGGGACGGGCTGGAGTGGCCGCCGGGCTTGCCGGGGACGTGCTCGGAGGGCTTGCCCGGCGTCTCGTGGCCGCGGGAGGGAGGCGTGCGGACGCCGTTGCCGCTGTCGTTGGCGCAGTCGTTGCCGAAGGACGGGTTGAGGATCCCGACGACGTCGATGCTGTTGCCGCACACGTTGACCGGCACGTCGATCGGTGCCTGGACGTGGTTGCCGGAGCCGACACCGGGCGATCCGCCGGTGTGCCCGCCCGCGTGCGCGCCCCCGGAGCCGCCGTGCGCGCCGGAGCCGCCATGGCCGCCGCCGTGGTTCCCGCCGTGGCCTCCACCGTGGCTTCCGCCCCGGCCGCCACCGCTGCCCTGGTGGTCGCCGTAGCCACCGCCGTGGTGGCCGGAACCGCCGCCGCGCTGGTCGCCGTAGCCGCCCGACCGCGCGCCGCCGCCCTTGTTGGCGCAGGAGTTGCCGAAGGTCGGGTTGAGCGCCCCGACGACGTCGACGGTGTTGCCGCAGACGTTCACCGGAACGTTGACCGGTGCCTGCACCGAGTTGCCCGACAGGACGCCGGGCGAGTCCGTGGCGGCGCCGTTCGCGCCGGAGTCGGCATGGGCGTAGCCGCCCGCGGCGGCGATCACCCCCGTCGCCGCCGCCACGGTCATAAGGCTTTTGCGGGTGACCTGTCGCATTGCTGAATCCCTGCTTTCGATCTCGTCATTCGTCCCGAATTCGCTGGCATCATGGCAGCTGTTCGATTCATTTCGGGATCTTCGACTTCTTCGGCTTTTCCTTCGGAGAAAGACCGGTCGGCCCCGGAGCGCATGGCGCGCGCTCCGGGGCCGACGGTACGGACGGACGACCCCTCAGCGGGTCGACGTCACTTGTTGATGCAGGTGTTGCCGAAGGCGGGGTTCAGCAGCCCGATCACCGAGATCGTGTTGCCGCAGACGTTCACCGGGACGTGCACGGGCACCTGGATCACGTTGCCGGAGGCGACACCCGGGGAGTGCACGGCAGCACCCTGGGCACCCGCATCGGCAACAGCCAGACCCGCGCCCGCGAGAACCAGCCCACCAGTGGCAGCCGCAGCAGCGACGACCTTCTTGATCATTATTCCTCCTTGTTGGCAATGCGATCCCAAGCAGCGGATCGCATCACCAGTAACGAGGGGGAATTAATGAGGCTACGCGCTTATCGGCGCATTCACTCTTCCCAGTCGCGCCCGTACAGGCGGCCGATTTTCTTCGCCCGTTCTCCGCCCGAGGAAATCGCGTTCCACCGGGACGATTCAGGACGCGTCGATGAACCGGTCGAGCACGCGCACCCCGAACCGGAGCCCGTCCACCGGGACCCGCTCGTCGACGCCGTGGAACATCCCGGCGAAGTCCAGCTCCGGCGGCAGCTTGAGCGGGGCGAAGCCGAAGCCGCGGATGCCGAGGTCGTCGAAGGACTTGGCGTCGGTGCCGCCGGACAGCATGTAGGGGATGGCCTTGGCGGTCGGGTCCTCGGCGAGCAGCGCGGACTGCATCGCCTCGACCAGCGGCCCGTCGAAGGAGGTCTCCAGCGCCTTGTCGGAGTGCACGTCCTCGCGGCGCACCTTCGGGCCGAGGATCCGGTCCAGGTCGGCGAGGAACTCGTCCTCGTGCCCGGGCAGGAAGCGCCCGTCGACGTGTGCGGTGGCCTCGCCCGGGATGACGTTGACCTTGTAGCCGGCGCCCAGCTGGGTCGGGTTGGCCGTGTTGCTCAGGGTCGCGCCGATCAGCTTGGCGATCCCGCCCAGCCGGGCCAGGGTCGTCTGCATGTCCTCCGGGTCCAGCGGGGTGCCGAGCGCGTCGCCGAGCTCGTCGAGGAAGGCGCGGGTCGTCTTGGTGACCCGTACCGGGAAGGTGTGCCGGCCGAGCCGGGCGACCGCCTCGGAGAGCTCGGTGATGGCGTTGTCCCGGTGGATCATCGAGCCGTGTCCGGCGGTCCCGGCCACGGTCAGCTTCATCCAGTGCATGCCCTTCTCGGCCGTCTGGACGAGGTAGAGCCGCCGCTCCTCGCTCACGGTGAACGAGAACCCGCCCACCTCGCTGATCGCCTCGGTGACGCCGTCGAACAGGTCGGGGTGGTTGTCGACGAGGTGCCGGGCGCCGTAGGTGCCGCCCGCCTCCTCGTCGGCGAGGAACGCGAGCACGATGTCGCGGGGCGGCCTGCGCCCGGAACGCAGCCGGTCGCGGACGACCGCCAGCGTCATCGCGTCCATGTCCTTCATGTCGACCGCGCCCCGGCCCCACACACATCCGTCGGCGACCTCGCCGGAGAAGGGGTGGTGGGTCCAGTCGACCGCGTTGGCCGGCACGACGTCGAGGTGACCGTGGATGAGCAGCGCGGGCCTCGACGAGTCCTCGCCCTCGATGCGGGCCACCGTGGAGGCGCGGCCCGGGTGCGACTCGAAGATCTTCGGTTCGAGCCCCACTTCGGCGAGCTTCTCGGCGACCCACTCGGCCGCCTTGCGTTCACCCGGACCCGAGTGGTCGCCGTAGTTGCTGGTGTCGATCCGGATCAGCTCGCGGCAGAGGTCCACGACCTCGTCCTCGCCGGTGACGCTCCTGGCCGTGCCGTCGGTCGCGCTCACGCTGGTTCCTCCCGCTGTCACTGCTGGTGGGTCCCCCTCATCCTCCCTCTCCCCCGCTCCCGGCCCAAGGCCGGTCCCGGCCCGTCACACGCCGTTCACGCGGGATGCGGCATCCGGCGGGGCGACCGCCCGTGATCGGGCACCCCGGAAAGCCTGGTAATGTTTACGACGTCGCCGCGGGGGAAACCCCGCACGACATACACCTTGTCCGGGTGGCGGAATGGCAGACGCGCTAGCTTGAGGTGCTAGTGCCCTTTATCGGGCGTGGGGGTTCAAGTCCCCCCTCGGACACAGAAGAACCGGGTCGGGGCCTTCGCGAGATCGCCTTCGACACGTTCACCGAGTGCCGGTGAGTCGGAAGACTCACCGGCACTTCGTCGTTCCCGGGGCCTTCGAGTGCCGCAGCCGGGTCCCGGCGGGGACGGCTCCCCGGCTGCCGCGACGCCGACCCGACCGCGCCGACCCGACCGCGCGGGCCCGACCGCGCAGATCCGATCGCGCAAGTCCGACCGTGCAGGTCCGGGCCCGTCCTGGGCCGCGCCCGCCGGGCCGGTCACTGATACTGGGGAAATGGGCAAACTAGGGCAACAGGCCCCAGCGAGCCGACGGACCGACCGCGTGCCACCGGAGGGCGGGCCGCAGAAGGCCGGCCCGAAGGCCCGTCACCACGCGGCCGGCCGACGTCTGCTGTCGTTGCGGAAACCGCGCAGCGTCGCCGGTCAGGTCTTCCTGCTGCAACTGGTGGTCGTCCTGCTGCTCATCGCCACGGCCGTGGTGGTGCTGGTGCTCCAGGACCGCAACCGCGCGATCCAGGAAGCCGGCGACCGGTCGCTGGTGGCGGCCGAGTCGTTCGCGAACGCCCCGGGCACCGCCGAGGCGATGCAGAGCGACGACCCGACGGCGGCGCTCCAGCCGCATGCCGAGGCGGTGCGCAAGAGGACCGGCGTCGACTACGTCGTGGCGCTGAGCCCGTACGGCTTCCGGTGGACCCACCCGGACCCGGACCAGATCGGGAAGCACGTCTCCACCTCGTACGGCCAGGCGCTCGAGGGCGAGCCCCACCAGACCACGTTCGACAGCAGCCTGGGGAAGGCGGTCGACTCGACGGTGGCCGTCTTCGACGAGAAGGGGACCGCGGTCGGTCTCGTCACCGTGGGAGTCACGGTGGACAAGGTGACCAGTGTCGTACAGCACCAGCTGCCGGTGATCTTCGCCGCCGGCGGTGTCGCGCTGCTGCTGGCCGCGGGCGGTTCGGCCCTGGTCAGCGGGCGGCTGCGGCGCCAGACCCGGGGCTTGGGGCCGGTGGAGATGACCCGCATGTACGAGCACCACGACGCGGTGCTGCACGCGGTCCGCGAAGGCGTGCTCATCCTGGACGGCGACGGACGGCTGCTGCTCGTCAACGACGAGGCGCGCCGGCTGCTCGCCCTGCCGCCGGAGGCCGAGGGCACGCCGGTCACCGGACTCGGGCTGAGCCCGGCGCTGGCCGGGCTGCTGGCCTCGGGCCGGGCCGCCACGGACAAGGTCTTCCTGGCCGGGGACATCCTGCTCGCGGTCAGCCTGCGGCAGGTGGGCTCGCAGGGGGGCTGCGTGGCCACCCTGCGCGACACCACGGAGCTGCGCGCCCTCGCGGGCCGGGCGGACGTGGCGGGCGGGCGTCTGCAACTGCTCTACGAGGCCAGCACACGGATCGGCACCACCCTCGACATGGAGCGCACCGCCGAGGAACTGACCGAGGTGGCGGTCCCGCGCTTCGCCGACTTCGCCACCGTCGAGTTGCTGGAGCCCGTGCTGGGAGGAGGCGAACCGACGGGGGCGAGCGGGGAGATGCGCCGCGTCGCGGCCGCGGGCATCCGGGACGACGTGCCGCTGTACCCCGTCGGGAGGCGCATGCACTACGCGCCCGGCAACCCCGTGGCCACCGGCATGACCACCGGCCGGCCGATCCTGGTGGCAGACCTCTCGCTGGCCGACGGATGGCGCGTCCAGAACCCGGAGCGGGCCCGGAGGGTCATCGAATTCGGCATCCGCTCCATGATCTCGGTACCGCTCCAGGCCCGCGGCCAATTGCTGGGCGTCGTGGAGTTCTGGCGTTCGGAGCAGGACCCCTTCGAGCCGGACGACCTGTCCCCCGCCGAGGAGCTCGCCGCCCGGGCGGCCGTGTGCATCGACAACGCGCGGCGCTACACCCGCGAGCACACCACGGCCGTCACCCTCCAGCGCAGCCTGCTGCCCGGCACGCTCCCCGAGCTGTCCGCGCTGGAGGTCGGGCACCGGTACCTGCCCGCCCAGGCGGGCGTGGGCGGCGACTGGTACGACGTCATCCCGCTGCCGGGGGCCCGGGTGGCACTGGTGGTCGGCGACGTCGTCGGACACGGTCTGCACGCCGCCGCGACGATGGGCCGGCTGAGGACCGCGGTGCACAACTTCGCCGCCCTCGACCTGCCGCCGGACGAGCTTCTCGCGCACCTGGACGATCTGATCGCGCGGATCGACCAGGACGCGGCGGCCGAGGGCAACACCGAGGCCGTCACCGGGGCCACCTGCCTGTACGCGGTCTACGATCCGGTCTCCGGGCGGTGTGTTCTCGCCCGGGCGGGCCATCCCGGTCCGGCGCTGGTCTCTCCCGACGGCTCCGTGACCTTCCCCGACATCCCCGTCGCCCCGCCGCTCGGCGTGGGAGGAGGTCTGCCGGTCGAGACGGCCGTGCTCCGGCTCCCGGCCGACAGCCGGCTGGTCCTCTACACGGACGGCCTGGTCGAGTCCCGCGGCCGTGACATCGACACCGGGCTCGGCATGCTGCGGCAGGCGCTCTCCCGTACGGACGGCACCACCCCGGACGACACCTGCCGCGCGGTGCTCGACGCGATGCTGCGCACCAGGTCGAGCGACGACGTCGCCCTGCTCGTCGCGCGCACCCGGCTGCTCGACCCGGAGCAGGTCGGGGAATGGGAGGTGCCCGACGATCCCGCGGCCGTCTCCCGGATCCGCGCCGAGGCCACCCGCAAGCTGGAATCCTGGGGGCTCGGCGAGAACGCCTTCACGACCGAGCTGATCCTGAGCGAACTCGTCACGAACGCCATCCGGTACGGAGCGAGCCCCATCAGTCTGCGGCTGCTGCGCGACCGCGACAGTCTGATCTGCGAGGTCGCCGACGGCACCAGCACCTCTCCGCACCTGCGCCGCGCGGCCTTCACCGACGAGGGGGGCCGGGGGCTGTTCCTCGTCGCGCAGATGTCCCGCCGCTGGGGGACCCGGTACACCGACCGAGGCAAGATCATCTGGGCCGAGCAGGCGCTCGGCGCCGGAGCCGCCGGAGATCTGAGCGATCTGCTGGCGGCGGAGCTGTGAAGCGGCACGGGAGCCGGTCCGCCGACGGGGGGCCGGCGCGCGCCCGGTGCGTTCAGGAGCCGCCGCCGACCGTGAAGTACGGGATCTTGGCCGGGTCCTGGCCGAAAGCGGCCCCGAGATAGACGGCCGAGAGCTTGGTGAGTGTTCCGTCGTCGATCAGCTGCCTGATGATCCGGTCCAGCTCGTCCTCGTCGGGCGACCCCTTCGGATACAGGGCGCCGTACCCCTGGTCGGTCCTGTACTGGCCCACGAGCCGCACCTTGCCCTCGCGCTTCTGGGGGTAGGCCAGCAGGATCGTCGTGTCGTGGACGACCGCGTCGATCCGTCCCTGCTCCAGCGCCGTCACCATCTCCGGGTCGTTGGGGTAGGCGGTGACGGGCTTGGCCGGTTCGAGGCGCTTCTCGACGAACTCCTCGCCCGTGGTGCCCTCGGCCACCCCGATGCGCACGTCACGGATGTCCGCTTCGCCGATCTTCTCGTCGTCCCTGATCAGCACGCCCAGGGTCGAGGAGAGGTAGGGCGGGGAGAAATCGGCGACCTTGCTCCGTTCCGGGGTGATCGTGATCTGTGCGAGGGCCAGGTCGAAGTCCTTGGTCCGGCCGGACACGACCTCCGGGAAGGGGGCGTTCTCGACCTTCACCCGGTCGAGCCCCGACCGGTAGGCGATGTTGGCGGCCATGCAGTACTCGTAGCCGCTCTTGATGGAGTCCGGCGTGGCGCCGTTCCACCAGCCGGGCGCGGGCAGGGTCGTCTTGACGGTGAGGGCGCCCGCCGTCTCGGGCGAGATGTGGAACTCCCCGTAGTGTCCCGAGACCGGGCAGTCGCCGTAGTGGACGTTCGGCGCCTGCGACCCGCCCTGGTCGCAGGCCGACGTCGCGACGATGAGCGCCAGGCCGACGGACAGAGAGCCGATCGCTGCCGCGGCGCGCATCATGACCTCCGGTAGGGGCATGCTCCTTGATTCACCATAAATCACCACAGACCATACGACTGCCGGAGCCACGGGGAGGACTCCGGGGCGCGGGTCGGGCCACCCGTCCTCCCGCCGCGCCGGAACGCCCCGGCCGGGAGCGCGAGCCGTCTCCGGGCGCGCGCACCGCAAACCGGGACATCAGGTCGGCGAAGGCGTCCTTCCCTCCGATGTGGGGCAAGTCTCGCCGCCGCGCGAAGCCTCCAGGTCAGAGCGGTGCTGTTGATCTTCCTCGGCCCCCTGGACGGCCTCCCCGAGTGGCCGGGCCCCCACGGCGAACCTAGCGTCGTACTAAAATTTCCGGCTTGTTACGGAGCTGGACGGACAACCCCAGGCAGACCTGCGGGCCCGCCGGCGCCCCGGAGGCTTCCGGGATCGAGACGCGAGGACCGATGGCAGCCATCGACGAGAGCAGCGCTCTCGGCCTGCTCGACGAAGAAATCCGCGCACAGCTCGGCGACACCGCCCGCTTCTCCGGCGGCCCCGCCGCCTCTCCCCGCACCCTCGTCGACGTCTTCGACGCGTCCGTGCGGTCGTTCCCGGACGAACTCGCCCTGGACGACGGCAGCACGCCCCTGACCTACCGCGCCCTCGCCGTCGAGGTGGAGAACCTCCGGCGCGGGCTCGCCGCCGCCGGGGTCGGGCTCGGCGACCGGGTCGGGGTCCGCGTCCCGTCCGGCACCAACGACCTCTACGTGGCGATCCTCGCCGTCCTCGCCGTCGGCGCGGCCTACGTGCCGGTGGACGCGGAGGACCCGGACGAGCGGGCCGAGCTGGTCTTCGGGGAGGCGCAGGTGCGGGCCGTCCTCGGCGCCCGGCACGAGATCACCGTCCACGGCACCCCCGCCTCGGCCGCCGGGCGACCGGGCACGGAGCACGACGCCTGGATCATCTTCACGTCCGGCTCCACCGGCAAGCCCAAGGGCGTCGCCGTCAGTCACCGCAGCGCCGCCGCCTTCGTGGACGCCGAGGCCGCCCTGTTCCTCACCGAGGAGCCGATCGGGCCGGGCGACCGGGTCATGGCCGGACTCTCCGTGGCCTTCGACGCCTCCTGCGAGGAGATGTGGCTGGCCTGGCGCTACGGGGCCTGTCTGGTGCCCGTGCCCCGCTCCCAGGTCCGCAGCGGCGCCGACCTGGGGCCCTGGCTGGTCGAGCAGGAGATCACGGTCGTCTCCACGGTGCCCACGCTGGCCGCGCTGTGGGAGCCGGAGACCCTCAACGACGTACGGCTGCTGATCTTCGGCGGTGAGGCCTGCCCGCCGGAGCTGGTGCAGCGGCTGGTGACGGAGGGGCGGGAGGTCTGGAACACGTACGGACCGACCGAGGCCACCGTCGTCGCCTGCGCCTCCCTGATGTCCGGCGCGGAGCCGATCCGGATCGGGCTGCCGCTCAGGGGCTGGGAGCTGGCCGTCGTGGACGAGGCCGGGGAGCCCGTGCCGCTGGGCGGCAGCGGCCAGCTGGTGATCGGCGGGGTCGGGCTCGCGCGGTATCTCGACGCCGAGAAGGACGCGGAGAAGTACGCGCCGCTGAAGTCGCTGGGCTGGGAGCGGGCGTACCGCAGCGGCGACCTCGTGCGCGCCGACGCCGAGGGGCTCGTCTTCCTCGGGCGGGCCGACGAGCAGATCAAGCTCGGCGGACGGCGGATCGAGCTGGGCGAGGTGGACGCGGCGCTCCAGGCGCTGCCGGGTGTCGCGGGGGCCGCCGCCGCCGTACGGACCGCCCGCGGCGGCAACCAGCTGCTGGTCGGGTACGTCGTGACGCAGGACGGCTGGGACCGGGCGGCGGCCGTGCGGCGGCTGCGCGCCGAGCTGCCCGCCGCCCTGGTGCCGCTGCTCGCGCCGGTGGACGACCTGCCGACCCGCACCTCGGGCAAGGTCGACCGCAACGCCCTGCCCTGGCCCCTGGCGGGCGTGGAGCCGGGCGGCCCGGCCGAGCAGCTGTACGGCACCGAGGCCTGGCTGGCCGAGCAGTGGACCGAGGTCCTCGGCGTCCCCGTGGGCGGCGCCCGCGACGACTTCTTCGCGATCGGCGGCAGCAGCCTCGCCGCCGCCCAGCTGACGACACGGCTGCGCACCCGCTACCCCAGCGCCGCCGTCCTCGACATCTACCAGCAGCCCACCCTGCGCAAGCTGGCCCGGCATCTGGAGAGATCGGCGCAGGACGACGGGGCGACCCGCGTCGTCGCCCCGGTGCCCGCGCGCGCCGGAGTGGTCCAGACGCTGCTGCTCGTCCCGCTGTTCACCCTGCTGGGGCTGCGCTGGACGGTGCCACTGGCCGCGCTCGGCAACCTGCTGCCCGGCTACGCCTGGCTGCCGACCGCCCCCTGGTGGCTGGTCGGCTCGGCCGCCCTGCTGCTGTTCAGCCCGCCCGGACGGCTCGCGATCGCCGCGGGCGGGGCGCGGCTGCTGCTGCGCGGTGTGCGGCCGGGACGCCACGCGCGCGGTGGCGGCGTCCATCTGCGGCTGTGGACGGCGGAGCGGCTGGCCGAGTTCAGCGGGGCGACCTCGCTGACCGGGGCCTGGCTGGAGCGCTACGCGCGAGCCCTCGGGGCCAAGGTCGGGCCGGAGGTGGACCTGCACTCGCTCCCGCCGGTGACCGGCATGCTGAAGCTGGGCCGGGGTGCGGCCGTGGAGTCGGAGGTGGACCTGTCCGGCTGGTGGCTGGACGGGGACCGGCTGGAGCTCGGGACGGTCAAGGTGGGCGCGCACGCCGTCGTCGGCACGCGCAGCATGCTCTTCCCCGGCGCCCGGGTCGGCAAGCGGGCCGAGGTCGCGCCGGGGTCGGCGGTCACCGGTCAGATTCCCACCGGTCAGCGGTGGGCGGGCGCGCCCGCGGCCAAACTGGGCAAGGCCAAGCACAACTGGCCCAAGGAGCGGCCGGCGCGCGGCGCGTCCTGGCGTGTGCTGTACGGCCTCTCCGGCTCCGCGCTGACCGCCCTGCCGGTGCTGGCGGCCGGGGCGGCCCTGCTCGTGGCGAGCCGTTTCGTGCCCCCGGGCGGCGGGCTCGGCGAGGCCCTGCGGGGCGCCGCGCTCGCCCTGGTCCCGGCCACGCTGGCCTTCGGTCTGGCGTACGCCGCGCTGCTGCTGGTCGCCGTACGGCTGCTGAGCGTCGGCCTGCGCGAGGGCACGCATCCCACGCACAGCAGGATCGGCTGGCAGGCGTGGACCGTCACCCAGCTCATGGACCGCTCGCGCGAGACCCTCTTCCCGCTGTACGCGGGGCTGATCACGCCGGTGTGGCTGCGGCTGCTCGGGATGCGGATCGGCAAGGGCGCCGAGGTGTCGACCGTCCTCGCGCTGCCCAGCCTGACCACGGTCGGCGAGGGCGCGTTCCTCGCCGACGACACGCTGACCGCGCCCTACGAGCTGGGCGGCGGCTGGATGCGGATCGGGCGGGCGGAGATCGGACGGCGGGCGTTTCTCGGCAACTCGGGGATGACCGCGCCGGGGCGGAGCGTGCCGGACGGCGGCCTGGTGGGTGTGCTGTCAGCGACGCCGAAGAAGGCGAAGAAGGGCAGCTCCTACCTCGGGCTTCCGCCGGTGAAGCTGCCGCGGAACACGGCCGGCGGCGACCAGAGCCGGACGTACGAGCCGCCCGCGCGGCTGCTGTGGGCGCGTGCCCTGGTGGAGCTGTGCCGGATCGTGCCGGTGTTCTGCTCGGCGGGGCTGGCCGTGCTGACGGTGGCCGCGCTGTGCGCGCTGGGCGTCCGGGCGCCGCTGCTGGCCGGGTTCGTGCTGCTCGGGGCGGGCGGTGCGGCGGCCGTCGTCTCGATCGCCGCCAAGTGGCTGCTCGTCGGGCGCCATCGCGGCGGTGAGCATCCGCTGTGGTCCGGCTTCGTGTGGCGCAACGAGCTGGCGGACACGTTCGTGGAGGTCGTGGCGGTGCCGTGGCTGGCGGGCGCGGTGCCGGGCACGCCGGTGCTGACGGCCTGGCTGCGCGGGCTCGGCGCCCGGATCGGCAAGGGCGTGTGGGTGGAGAGCTACTGGCTGCCCGAGTCGGATCTGGTGACGCTCGGGGACGGGGCGACGGTCAACCGCGGGTGCGTCCTGCAGACTCACCTCTTCCACGACCGGATCTTGCGGACGGATACTGTGGTCCTCCGTGAGGGTGCCACGCTGGGCCCTGGCGGGATCGTGCTGCCCGGCAGCACGATCGGGGCCCGGACGACCCTGGGTCCCGCGTCGCTCGTCATGGCCGCGGAGTCCGTCCCGGACGACACCCGCTGGCTCGGCAACCCGATCGAGGCATGGCGTCCCTGAGAAGGGGCTACTCGGAGTCGGTGGGCGGTGCACCGGCGGCGGGTGGTTCGAGCACAGGTCAGGGAGCGGACGGGGACGTGGCAGTTCAGCAGGCGGTCGGGCCGGATCCGTATTTCCCGGCGAACGGTGATTCCCGTTACCGGGTGCACCGCTACGAGCTCACGCTGGACTACCGGCCCGGCCCGAACCGGCTGTCGGGCGCGGCGCGGATCAACGCCATCGCGGGACGCTCGGCGCTGCCGGAGTTCCAGCTGAACCTGGCCGACTTCAAGATCGGCCGGGTCCGGGTGGACGGCCGGCCCACGCACTACACCCACCGCGGCGGCCGGCTGCGCGTCCGGCCGGCCAAGCCGTTGCGCGCCGGGGCCGCCTTCACCGTCGAGGTGCACTGGTCGGGCAACCCCAAGCCGGTGAACAGTCCCTGGGGCGGCATCGGCTTCGAGGAGCTGGACGACGGGGCGCTGGTGGCGAGCCAGCCGGTCGGGGCGCCCTCCTGGTACCCGTGCAACGACCGGCCCGCGGACAAGGCGTCGTACCTGATATCGGTGACGACGCCGTCGGCGTACGCCGTGGTGGCGGGCGGCCGGCTGCTGACGCGGACCACGAAGGCCTCGACGACCACCTGGGTGTACGAGCAGGCCGCGCCGACGTCGAGCTACCTGGTCGGTCTGTCGATCGGGAAGTACCAGACCGTCCTGCTGGGCGACCCGGGGCTCGGGGGCATCCCCCAGCACGGGCACATCCCGGCGGAGCTGCTGGCGGAGTTCTCGCGGGACTTCGCGCGGCAGCCCGGCATGATGCACCTCTTCCAACAGCTCTTCGGGCCCTACCCGTTCGACGAGTACGCGGTCGTGGTGACCGAGGAGGAGCTCGATGTCCCCGTCGAGGCCCAGGGGTTGTCGCTGTTCGGCGCCAACCACGTGGACGGCGCGCGGGGTTCGGAGCGGCTGGTGGCGCACGAGCTGGCGCACCAGTGGTTCGGCAACAGTGTGTCCATCGCCGACTGGCGGCACATCTGGCTGAACGAGGGGTTCGCGAAGTACGCGGAGTGGCTGTGGTCGGAGCGGTCGGGCGGACGCAGCGCGCAGCAGCTCGCCGCGATCGCGCACCGGTCGCTGTCCTCGCTGCCGCAGGACCTGCGCCTCGCCGACCCCGGCCGCAAGTCGATGTTCGACGACCGGCTCTACGAGCGCGGCGGGCTCACCGTGCACGCGCTGCGCTGCGCGCTGGGCGACGACGCGTTCTTCCGGATGCTGCGGGCCTGGCTCGGGCTGCACCGGGGCGGATCGGTGACGACGTCGTCGCTCGTCGCGCACACGGCACGGTTCGCGCCGGAGCCGCTGGACGACCTGTTCGAGGCGTGGGTGCACGACACGGCGCTGCCGCCGCTGCCGGTCCCCTCGGTGGACCGGGGCGCGGAGTCGGCGTAGGCGCTCCGCCGTGCCCGCGTGACGAGCCGGCCGGTGGTGGACCGGCGCGGCGCCTGCGGGCCGGTGCGGGGCCGTGACGCGGTTCCCGGCGCCCTTCGGGGGGGCGGGCACAATGGGGCCATGGCCCGACGCACCGCCCGCCCGCGACAGCGCGGCTCCGCCGCCGTCCGCAGCTCCGCGACCGCCCCCGCCGGCTGCCCCTGCGGGCTGCCCGCCGTCTACGAGGACTGCTGCGGGCGCTATCACTGCGGGGCCGAGGCCGCGCCCGGGGCCGAGGCGCTCATGCGGTCGCGGTACAGCGCCTTCGTGCGGGGTGACGCGGGGTATCTGCTGCGGACGTGGCATCCGCGGACGCGGCCGGAGCGGCTGGAGCTCGATCCGGGGATGCGGTGGACGGGCCTGGAGATCCTCGGGACGGCCGACGGCAGCGCCTTCCACACGACCGGGACCGTGGAGTTCCGGGCCTCCTACCGGGGCGGCGCGCTGCACGAGCGGAGCCGGTTCGAGCGGGTGGCCGGGGCGTGGGTGTACGTGGACGGGGAGTTCCCGGAGGGCTCCGCGTAGCGCGCCGCTAGGGCGCCAGGATGTCCAGTTCCTGGAGGGCGCCGACCGTGATCTCCCGGGTCAGCTCTTCCGCGCGGGCCGCGTCGCCCTCGCGGACCGCCTCCGCGAGCTGCACGTGCAGGGTGACGGCGGCCGGGTCGGGGTCCTCGAACATGACCTCGTGATGGGTGCGGCCCGCCAGGACCTCCGCGACGACGTCGCCGAGGCGGGCGAACATCTCGTTGCCCGAGGCCGCGAGGATCACCCGGTGGAAGGCGACGTCGTGGAGGAGGTACCCCTCCAGCCGGTGGCCGCGTGAGTTGGCCACCATGCCGAGCGCGCACTCCGTGAGTTCGGCGCACTGTTCCGCCGTGGCGTGCTTCGCCGCCAGGCCCGCCGCGACCGGCTCGATCGCCGAGCGCAGGACGGTGAGCGAGCGCAGCTGGTGCGGGCGGTCGGCGCCGGCCAGCCGCCAGCGGATGACCTGCGGGTCGTAGACGTTCCACGCGGACCGGGGGCGGACCGTCACGCCCACGCGGCGGCGGGACTCGACCAGATGCATGGACTCCAGGACGCGGACCGCCTCGCGCATGACCGAACGGGAGACGTCGAAGCGCTGGGCCAGTTCGTCGGTGCGCAGAACACTGCCCGGCGGGTACTCCCCCGCGGTGATGGCGGGGCCCAGCGCGTCCAGTACTTGGCCGTGCAGACCCCGGCCCGGAGTGGTCATGCACTCAGAGTACGGGGTAGATCACGGAGCCAAAAAGTCAGACTTATTTGTCACAGACACTTGAATTCGTCGTACCTAATCGGTTTCAGTGTCGTCGGCGCCCGTCGGCGCCGGATGTCGAGGCAGACAGCGAGGCAGAGATGCGTACCCCCCACGTCGTCGTGGTGATGGGCGTCGCCGGCACGGGCAAGACCACCATCGGTCCCTTGCTCGCGGCCCGGCTGGGCGTTCCGTACGCCGAGGGCGACGACTTCCACCCGCAGGCCAACATCGACAAGATGTCGGCCGGCACCCCGCTCGACGACGACGACCGCCGGCCGTGGCTCGACGCCATCGGCGGCTGGGCGGACGCGCGGGCCGGGCTCGGCGGAGTCGTCAGCTGCTCGGCGCTGAAGCGGTCGTACCGCGACCGGCTGCGGGCCGCGGCCCCCGGCGTCGTCTTCCTGCACCTCGCGGGCGACCGCGCGCTGATCGAGGACCGCATGGCGCACCGGCAGGGCCACTTCATGCCGACCGCGCTGCTCGACTCGCAGTTCGCCACGCTCCAGCCCCTCCAGGCGGACGAGGCGGGCGTCGCCGTCGACGTCTCCGGCAGCCCGGAGGACATCACCGGGCGGGCCGTGAGCGCGCTCGACGCGCTTCCTCAGCCTGCCTGACCACCCCGCGTTTCCTTCCCCCTCCCATACCTGCAAGGGAATCACCCGTGACCAGACTCAGTGTCGAGATGCTGGCAGCGGACACCGTCGAGCCGATCACCTCGGCCGGCCACGCGCAGCTGGGCATCGCCGTTCTGGCGGGCATCGCTGTGATCGTCCTGCTCATCACCCGGTTCAAGCTCCACGCCTTCCTGGCCCTGACCATCGGCTCGCTCGCGCTGGGCGCCTTCGCCGGGGCGCCGCTCGACAAGGTCATCGCCTCGTTCACCACCGGACTCGGCGCCACCGTCGCGGGGGTGGGCGTGCTGATCGCGCTCGGCGCGATCCTCGGCAAGATGCTCGCGGACTCCGGCGGCGCCGACCAGATCGTGGACACGATCCTCGCCAAGGCGGGCGGCCGCTCGATGCCGTGGGCGATGGTGCTGATCGCCTCCGTCATCGGTCTGCCGCTGTTCTTCGAGGTCGGCGTGGTGCTGCTGATCCCCGTCGTGCTGATGGTCGCCAAGCGGGGCAACTACTCGCTCATGCGGATCGGCATCCCGGCGCTGGCCGGTCTGTCGGTGATGCACGGTCTCGTCCCGCCGCACCCCGGTCCGCTGGTCGCGATCGACGCGGTCGGCGCCAATCTGGGCGTCACCCTGGCGCTGGGCGTGCTCATCGCCGTCCCGACGGTCGTCGTCGCGGGTCCGCTGTTCTCACGGGTCGCCGCCCGCTGGGTCGACGTGCAGGCCCCCGACCGCATGATCCCGCAGCGGCCCTCCGAGGACCTGGAGAAGCGGCCCGGCTTCGGCGCCACGCTGGCGACCATCCTGCTGCCCGTCTTCCTCATGCTGTCCAAGGCGCTGGTCGACATCGTGGTGGACGACCCCGAGCACACCGTGCAGCGCGTCTTCGACGTCGTCGGATCCCCGCTGATCGCGCTGCTCACCGCCGTGCTCGTCGGCATCTTCACCCTGCTGAGGCCCGCCGGGTTCGCCAAGGACCGGATCTCCGGACTGGTGGAGAAGGGGCTCGCGCCGATCGCGGGCATCCTGCTGATCGTCGGCGCGGGCGGCGGCTTCAAGCAGACGCTGATCGACTGCGGCGTGGGTCAGATGGTCCTGGACATCTCGAAGGACTGGTCGATCCCGGCGCTGCTGCTGGCCTGGCTGATCGCGGTGACCATCCGGCTCGCGACCGGTTCGGCGACCGTGGCGACGATCTCCGCGGCCGGCCTGGTCGCGCCGCTCGCGGCCGACATGTCGACCACGCACACCGCCCTGCTGGTGCTGGCCATCGGCGCCGGCTCGCTGTTCTTCAGCCATGTCAACGACGCGGGGTTCTGGCTGGTGAAGGAGTACTTCGGGCTCACCGTCGGCCAGAACATCAAGACCTGGTCGGTCATGGAGACCATCATCTCCGTGGTCGCGGGCGGCCTGGTCCTGCTCCTCTCACTGGTCATATAGGCACGGCGGCGGGAGCACGGGGGACGTCACGGGGGGGGGCGGCCCACCGCCGGTGGACGAGGCGACCGGACGGTGGGACCGGGGTGAGGCCGGCTAGGGGCGCCACAGGCGGTGTTCCCGGCGGGCCCATTCCCGGCTCACCGAGCCCGTGCGCATCCCGCGGCGGGCCTCCGGATCGCCCAGAGCCATGCCGATGTGGCCGGCCAGGACGACGCCGATCGTGAGGGCGAGCCAGTCGTGGACGAAGGTCGCGCTGGTGCGCCACATGATCGGGGTGAGATGGGTGAACCACATGAGCAGGCCGGTGCCGAGCATCACGAGGGTCGCCCCGGCGATCCAGGCCGCGTAGATCTTCTGTCCGGCGTTGAACTTGGCCGCCGGACGCGACTCCCGGCGCTTGTCCCGGCGCAGGGCGGCGCGCAGCCAGCGGCGGTCGTGCGGGCCGAAGCGGTTCAGGTGGCGCAGGTCGGCGCGGAACGCGCGGGAGGCGAGGCCGGCCAGGACCGGGACGGGCAGGGCCAGGCCGGCCCACTCGTGGACGCGGACCACCAGCTCGCGGCGGCCGACGAGCTGGGCGAACTCGGGGATGTACAGGGCGCCCGCCGTCACCACGCACACGCCCATCAGCAGGGCCGTGGTGCGGTGCACCCACCGTTCGGCGCGGGTGAAACGGGGGATCTCCGTGGTCGCCGGCGGCGCCTCAGCTCGTAGGCTCATCGTCCCGTCCGTTCGACCGGCCGACCCAGGCGTCGACGTCGTAGCCTCGCTCCTCCCAGTAGCCCGGCCTCACCTTCTCGGTGACGGTGATGCCGGAGAGCCACTTGGCGGACTTGTAGAAGTACATGGGCGCCACGTAGAGGCGGACGGGACCGCCGTGGTCGTGGCCGAGGTCCTTGTCCTGCATGCGCAGCGCGACCAGGACGTCGGAGCGGCGGGCCTGAGCGAGGGTGAGGCTCTCGGTGTAGGCGCCGTCGAAGCAGGTGAAGCGGACCGCGCCGGCCCCCTCCCGCACGCCCGCCGCGTCGAGCAGGGCGGACAGCCGGACGCCCTCGAAGGGCGTGCCCGGCACCCGCCAGCCGGTGACGCACTGGACGTCCTTGACCAGCCGGGTCTGCGGCAGCGCCTTCAGATCGGCCAGCGTGTAACGGGCGGGCCGGTCGACCAGGCCGTCCACGGTGAGGCGGTAGTCCGTGGCGCTCTTGTGCGGGACCGAGGACGTCACCGAGTAGTAGCGGAAGCCGCCCCCGTTGGGGAGCAGCCCGGTCAGGCCGGTGGGGTCCTTGTCGGCGGCGCCGCCGAGGAAGGCCTCCATGCCGCGCTGGAGCGGGGGCGCCGCGACGACCCCCAGGGCGCCGAGGGCGAGCGTGCCGAGGAAGACCCGCCGGCCGACGGGTGCGCCTCGTTCCGCGGGCGCCGCGTCCGGGCCGGCTGCCTCGGGTGTCTCGGCCGGCTCGGATGGTTCGGGGTTCACCCTTCCATTCGAGCACCCGGGGGCCCGCCGGGGCCAGGGACGGCGGGCGGCCGTCAGACTTCCGTCATCACTTCTCACCCTGCTCTCAGACCGAGCGCGGCCGCACGGGCCGCGTGGAAGGCCCGGTGGGGGTCGCGGTCCGGGTAGGACCAGGGCTCGGAGGTGGCGTGCCGGCCGATGCGGTGGAAGAGGGCGGCGGCCTCGGCGCCCCGCCCCTCCAGGACCTTGGCGTGGGCGAGGAAGTTCAGGTCGATCAGGTGGCGGGGGTGATCATCGCGCTCCCACTCCAGCCACCAGTCGAAGGCGGCCTTCATCGCGCCCCGGGCCCGGTCGTCCCGCCAGTGCCCCGAGGCGGCGGGGTCGGCGGGCGCGAAGCCGCGGGCGGCCAGGACGCGGTAGCGCTCGGCGTGCGCGACGACCGGGAGGATCGCCAGCGGGGAGTCGGCGGGCGCCTGTTCGGCGGCCCAGGCGGCGAAGTCGTACACCTCGTGCAGCGGGTCCGGGCCGCCGTCCGCCCGGCGCTCGGCGAGCCGGGCGACCATGAGGTGGTGGGCGTGATGGTGGTCGCGGTGGCGGGACCTGACCTCCTCGAAGATCCGCACGGCCTCGGGTCCGCCGTCCCGCTCCAGCTGGAGCAGACCGAGCCAGGGGGTGGGGTCGGCGGGCGCGAGCGCGGCCGCCGAGCGGCAGGCGGCCCGGGCGGGAGCGGCGTCCTCCTTGCCGCGCAGGGTCCGTCGGACCTGGGCGAGGGCGAGCAGGACGGCGGCGTCGGCGCTGCCGGGTTCGGCGAGCAGCCACTCGTGCGCCCAGGCGGCCGCGTAGGGCTCGAGGGCGAGGACCGCGGTCCGGTGGGCGCGGCGGTCCCAGTCGGCGCCGGTGCGGGCCAGCAGGGCGCGGGCGGGCTGCCGGCGGCCCTGCGCCAGCGCGGCGCGGGCGAGGCCGAGTTCGACGTCGTCCAGGGCCGGGTCGAGGGCCTGGGGGACGCGCTCGTGCTCACGGCCGGGAGGGGGCGGGGGTAAGGGCACCGCGGGACTTCCTCATCTCCCTCGGCGGCGGCTCTGACATCGGCCTGCGATCGGCCGATCACGCACAGCCAATCCCTAGGCAACAGTCACCGTCAAGGGCCGGGAGCGCGTGACGCGGGCCGGCCCCGCGCCGCCGGAGGGAATCAGGGGGCGGAGTGCCGCTGGTGGGACCCCCTGCCGCCGGGTGTCCCGACGTCCTGGTGTGGCGTACGCCATGGCGCGGCCCGGCCGGAGCCCACACCATGGCCATAGGGCCGCACCTCGTTCCCGGCCCCGTTCCCGGACGCCGCGGCCGGGGCGACCGCCCGGTTCCGGGTACTCGAGGCGCCGAGGGCGCTGGAACGCTACAGTCGGCCACTACGCATCCCGTCCGTGGTCCGACCGGATGATCGAGGTAGGCAGCGTGTCGGTTCTGGTTCTGGTTCTCGCCGTGAGCGCCGCCTGCTGCCTGGGCTTCGGCTTCGTGCTCCAGCAGAACGCGGCCCAGCGGGCGCCGCTCGGCGACTTCCTCTCCCCGCGCCTGCTGCTCGACCTGATGAAGGTGCCGCGCTGGCTGGGCGGCATCGGTCTCATGGTGGTGGGCATGGCGCTCGGCGCCGTCGCCCTCGGCCAGGGCGAGCTCTCCCTGGTGGAACCGCTGCTCGCGACCAACCTGCTGTTCGCCCTCGCGCTCTCCCGGCACCAGACGAAACAGCCGCTCGGCCGTCAGGGCTGGGCGGGCCTGCTCCTGCTCGCCGGCGGGGTGACCACCTTCATCGTGGCGGGCGAGCCGCGCGGCGGCACCGCGGTCACGGATCCGCTGCGGCACTGGCTGATCATCGGGGTGATGGTCGGCGTGGCCCTGCTGCTGACCACCTACGCCAAACGCTCCCGGCTGAGCTCCGGCCCGGTCCTGCTGTCCCTCGCGGCCGGTCTGCTGTACGGCGTCCAGGACGCGCTGACCAGGGTCAGCGGGCAGCGGTTCTCCGCGGGCGGCCTCGGTGAGCTGCTGGCCGGCTGGCAGCCGTACGCGGTGCTCGCCCTCGGCGTGACGGGCCTCGTGCTGGTCCAGAGCGCGTTCGAGACGGCGCCCCTGCGGATGTCGCTGCCCGCCCTGACCGCGGCGCAGCCGCTCGCCGGGATCATCTGCGGGGTCGGCTTCCTCGGCGACCGACTGCACACCGACACCGGCGCGCTGGCCTGGGAGGCGGCGGGGCTCGCGGCCATCGTGGTGGGCATCGTGCTGCTCGGGCTGCACCCGGCGATGCCGCGCGGCACGGCGCCCCGGGAACGGGTCCCGGACCTGCAGCCCCAGTAGCCGCCCGGCGCCGGCGGCGGGCCTGCTTGGATGGGCCCATGAGCGCTGCAGACGAGATCCTCGACATCGTCGACGAGAACGACCGGGTGATCGGACAGGCACCTCGCGGGCGGGTGTACGGCGAGGGCCTGCGGCATCGCTGCGTCTTCGTCCGGGCCAGGGACGCCGAGGGCCGGGTCTTCGTCCACCGCCGCACCCCGACCAAGCTGGTCTTCCCCTCGCTGTACGACATGTTCGTCGGCGGGGTGGTGGGCGCGGGCGAGTCGTACGACGACGCCGCGCTGCGCGAGGCCGAGGAGGAACTGGGCGTCAGCGGCCTGCCCCGCCCGGAGTTCCTCTTCAAGTTCCTGTACGACGCGGGTCCCGGCGGGAGCTGGTGGTCTGCCGTCTACGAGGTCCGCTGCGAGCTGCCGGTCCACCCTCAGGTGGAGGAGGTGGCCTGGCACCGGTTCCTCCCCGAGGAGGAGATCGCACAGCGGCTGTCCGAGTGGGAGTGGGTGCCGGACGGGCTGGCGGCCCACGAGCGGCTGAGGGCGCACCGGGCGACCGGCTGAGCGGGGCGGGAACGGCCGCGGCGGGCACCGGGCCGGGCGGACCGACGGCGGCGGGTAGGGTCCTGCGGGTGATCGAGTTCGTACGCAACGTCCGGTTGTGGTTCGCTCCCGAGCAGGTCCGGGAGGAAGGGCGCACACCCGACTACCGGTTCTCGCTGGCGAACGAGCGCACGTTCCTGGCCTGGCTGCGCACCGCGCTCGCGCTGATCGGCGGGGGCTTCGCGGTGGATCAGTTCCTGCCGGATCTGCGCTGGGGCTGGCGGGTGGGGCTGGCGCTCGCGCTGCTGGCCGCCGGCGTGCTGTGCTCCCTGCGCGCGGTCAACCACTGGATGCGCTGCGAGCGGGCGATGCGCCGGGGCGAGGACCTGCCCGCGTCCCGCTTCCCCGCCCTGCTGGGCGTGCTGATCGCGGTGGTGGCCCTGGCGATGGCCCTGGTGGTGCTGGTGGGGTGGGAGGGGTGAGCGCCGGGGTCCGGCCGGTGCGTGACCCCGGCCTGCAGCCCGAGCGGACCCGGCTCGCCTGGCGGCGTACGACGCTGGCGAGCACGGTGGCCGCCGTGCTCGCCGTGAAGGCGGCGCTGCACGGCGGGGTGTCGGTGTCCGGGGTGCTCGCCTGCGCGCTGTGCTGCGGCCTGTGGCTGGCCTTCCTGCTGCTCGCGCACCGCCGGATCCACGCCCTCTCCGCCACGGCGAGCCCCGCCGCCCTCACCCCGCGGCACGCCACGGCGGCCGCCCTGTGCGCGGTGGCGACGGCGGTGTGCGCCGCGGCGCTGGTGGTGCTCTAGAACCCCGTCGGCCGCCCCGCCGCTCTCACCGCTGCGCGCCCTCGGCGGTGTCCTCGGCCTCGTCGGCCCAGTCCACCGTCACCACGATCTTGCCCCGGGTGCGGCCCTGTTCGTTGAGCCGGTAGGCGTCCGCGGCGCGCTCCAGCGGGAACGTGTCGGAGACGTGCACGGAGACCACGCCCTGTTCGGCCAGTTCCGACAACCGGGTGAGGTCCTCGGTGTCGGGCCGGACCCAGCAGTACCGGCCGCCGTACCCGACGACGTCCCCGTCGGCGATCGAGGCCAGGCGTCCCTCGGGGGACAGCAGATCGGCCGAGACCCGCAGCGTGTCGCCGCCGACCGTGTCGAAGGCCGCGTCCACGCCCTCGGGGGCCAGCCCGCGCACCCGCTCGGCCAGTCCCTGGCCGTACGTCACGGGCTCGCCGCCCAGCGAGCGCACGAAGTCGTGGTTGGCCTCGCTCGCCGTGCCGATCACCCGGGCGCCCAGATGGCGGGCGAGCTGCACGGCGACGGAGCCGACACCGCCGGCGGCCGCGTGGACGAGGACCGTCTCGCCCCGCTTCACCTGGAGGGCCCGGTACAGCACCTGGTAGGCGGTGAGCCCGGTCAGCGGCAGGCCCGCGGCCTCCTCCCAGGTGAGGTTGCGCGGCTTGCGGGCGAGGGTGCGCACCGGAGCGCCGACGTACTCGGCGAAGGTGCCGCGGGAGAGGAAGTCCTCGCGGACGTAGCCGATCACCTCGTCGCCGACCGCGTACTCCGCGACGGACACTCCGAGCTGCACGACGACCCCCGAGACGTCCCAGCCGGGGATCACCGGGAAGACCGCGTCGAGCATCGGGTCCAGATAGCCCTCACGGGCCTTCCAGTCGACGGGGTTCACGGCCGCCGCACGGACCTTCACCAGCACCGAGTCGGGTCCGATCTTGGGCTCGCGGACGTCCCCGTACGTGAGCGTCTCGGGGCCGCCGTAGCGGGAGTAGCTGATCGCCTTCATGGGTCCGACCCTCCGGGGTACCCGGACGCCACGCAAGCCGGATGACCCGATATGCGGAGTTCGCGTGGCACCCTGTGCGACGTCACCACCCCTGCGGCTTCGAAGGTGAGCAGCATGACCACCCTCCATCCCGAGCACTCCGCCCACACCCACACGCACGGCCCGGACTGCGGGCACGCCGAGGTGCGGCACGGCGACCACGTCGACTACGTCCACGACGGGCATCTGCACCGGGCGCACGGCGGCCACTGGGACGAGTGCGAGCCTGGCGGGCACGTGGAGCACGACGGACACGAGCACCGGCACGGCGAGGACTGCGGGCACGCGCGCGTGCGGCACGGCGACCACGTGGACTACCTGCACGACGGGCACCGGCACGCCGAGCACGACGGACACTGGGACGACCACTGACCCCACCGCGGGACGACGGCCCGAGCGGCCGGGAACCGCCTTGCGACGGCTCCCCGGGTACTCCCCGGGGAGCCGTCGTCCTATCGTGGCCCCGATCACGTTGGGCGTGACCACTGGACGGCATACCGACCGGTCGGCATCATGGTGCGCATGCTGATTTCCCGTCCCGTCCGCAGGAGCTGCGCATGAGCCCCGACCACCCGCCCGGACTCGACCTCGACCGCCTGCGCGCCCTGCTGGAGCGCGAGCGGCCCGGCCTGGTCGACGGCCCCCTCACCGGCCGGCTGATCGAGGGCGGACGGTCGAACCTCACCTACGCGGTCTCCGACGGCACCGCGAAGTGGGTCGTGCGGCGCCCTCCGCTCGGGCACGTCCTGGCCACCGCGCACGACATGCGGCGCGAGCACCGGGTGATCAGCGCACTGCACCCGACGAGCGTGCCGGTGCCGCGCCCGGTGCTGCTGTGCGAGGACCCCGGCAACGAGGCGGCGCCCGGGGCGCCCTTCTACGTCATGGAGTTCGTCGAGGGCACCCCCTACCGCACCGCCGGCGAACTCGCCCCGCTCGGTGAGCGGCGCACCCGGGACGCGGTGCTCTCGCTGGCGGACACGCTGGTGGAGCTGCACGCGGTGGACCCCGCCGCGGTGGGCCTGGCGGACTTCGGCCGGCCCGAGGGCTTCCTCGACCGGCAGCTGCGCCGATGGGGCAAGCAGCTGGACGCCTCACGCAGCCGCGACCTGCCCGGGATCGACGAGCTGCACGCGGCGCTCGGCCGCGGGCTGCCGGACTCCCCCGCCCCGGCGGTCGTACACGGCGACTACCGGCTCGACAACGTCCTGATCGGGCCCGACGACACGATCCGGGCGATCCTCGACTGGGAGATGTCGACGCTCGGCGACCCGCTGACCGACCTGGGGCTGCTGGTGATGTACAGCGTGCCGCTGGAGCTGCCGAACTCGCCCATCACCACGACCGCCTCCGCCCCCGGGCACCCCTCGCCCGCCGAGCTGATCGAGCGGTACGCGACCCGCTCGGGGCGCGATGTCTCGGCGGTCTCCTGGTACACGGCGTTCGCCTGGTTCAAGCTCGCCGTGATCCTGGAGGGCATCCACTACCGGTACACGCTGGGCCAGACGGTCGGGCGCGGCTTCGACCGCATCGGGGAGCTCGTCCCCGTCTTCATCGAGCACGGACTGACCACTCTCCAGGAAGGCTGACCGGAATGGACTTCGCGTTCGACGCACGCACGGAGGAGCTCCGCGCCGAGCTGCTCGCCTTCATGGACGAGTACGTGTACCCGGCCGAGCCCGTCGCCGAGGAGCAGCGCGCGCAGCTCGCCTCGCCGTGGGACACCCCGGCCGTGGTCGAGGAGCTGAAGGAGCGGGCCCGCGGCCTGGGCCTGTGGAACCTGTTCCTCCCGGACGCCGAGCACGGCGCCGGTCTGACGAACCTCCAGTACGCGCCGCTGGCCGAGATCACGGGCCGTTCCCCGCAGCTGGCGCCGACGGCCCTCAACTGCGCGGCCCCGGACACCGGGAACATGGAGGTGCTCGCCCAGTTCGGTGACGAGCGGCAGCAGAAGCAGTGGCTGGAGCCGCTGCTGGCCGGGGAGATCCGCTCGGCGTTCGCGATGACCGAGCCGGAGGTGGCCTCCTCCGACGCCACCAACATCACCACGCTCATCGAGCGGGACGGCGACGAGTACGTCATCACCGGGCGCAAGTGGTACATCTCAGGGGCGATGAACCCGGACTGCAAGATCTTCATCGTGATGGGCAAGACGGACCCGGACGGCTCCGACCCGCGCCGCCAGCAGTCCATGGTGCTGGTGCCGCGCGACACGCCCGGCGTCACGGTCACGCGCGCCATGAAGGTGTTCGGCTACGAGGACCACTCCCACGGCGGTCACGCCGAGGTGGTCTTCGAGCAGGCACGCGTGCCGGTGACGAACCTGATCGGCGAGGAGGGCGGCGGTTTCGCCATCGCCCAGGCCCGGCTCGGCCCCGGCCGCATCCACCACTGCATGCGCCTGATCGGCATGGCGGAGCGGGCCATCGAGCTGATGTGCCGCCGGGCGGTCTCCCGCGACGCCTTCGGCAAGGCGCTGGCCCAGCAGGGCGTGGTGCACAACTGGATCGCGGACGCGCGGGTGACGGTCGAGCAGCTGCGGCTGCTGGTCCTCAAGACCGCGTGGATGATGGACACCGTCGGCAACCGGGGCGCCCACACGGAGATCCAGGCCATCAAGATCGCGACGCCGCGTGCGGTCGTCGGCATCCTCGACCGCGCGATCCAGCTGCACGGCGCGGGCGGCGTCAGCCAGGACTTCCCCCTGGCCGAGCTGTACGCCGGCGCCCGGACCCTGATGATCGCCGACGGCCCGGACGAGGTCCACCAGCGCTCGCTCGCCCGCCGGGAACTCAAGAAGTACCTCGGGGCCGGTTCCTAGGTCACGCGGTGCGGGGCGGCCGCCACGGCGACCGCCCCGCACACCCGTGTGCCCGCCCGGTCAGGGGCGCAGCGCGCGCAGCAGCAGATCCGCCAGGTGATCGGCGACCTCCTGCGGCCCCATCGAACCGTCCGGGCGGTACCAGGTCGACAGGTGGTGGACCGAGCCGAAGTGGTAGTCCACGACCAGGTCGGCCGGGGTCGCCGTGGAGAACACGCCGGCCTCCTGGCCCTCCTCGACGAGGGCGCGGAAGCGTTCGTGGTAGCGCCGGCGCTCGGCCCGCACCTGCTTGTTCTTCTCGGGGCTCAGGTGGTGCATGGAGCGGAAGAAGATCGACGCGTCGTCGAGGTTCTCGATCGTCGTGACGACGACGTCCGCCGCCGCGCCCCGCAGCCGCTTGTCGATCGGCTCGTCGGCGTTCGCGAAGGCGTCCAGACGCTCCTGCTGCACGCGCAGCACGCGCGCGTACACCTCGTGCAGCAGGTCGTCCTTGGAGCCGAAGTAGTGGTAGAGCGCGCCCTTGGTGACGCCTGCCGCCTCGACGATCTCCTGCACCGAGGTCCGGTCGTAGCCCTGCTCGGCGAAGAGCCGGGTGGCGGCGGCCAGCAGCCGCTGCGGCACGGGTGTCCCGTCACCGTCCGTCGTCCTGGGCACTGCCGCCACCTGCCTTCCTCTATGCCGCATCGGCGAGCCGTACCGGCTGTCTCACTGCTGACGTGCCGCTGATTGTCACTGACTGTCCTGTGGACGGGAGCGGAGCTCCCGACGGAGGATCTTGCCACTCGCCGTCTTGGGCAGGTCGGGCAGGATCTCCACCTGGCGCGGATACTTGTACGCCGCCAGCCGTTCCTTGCAGTAGGCCGCGAGCGTATCCGCATCCGCGTCGGCGCCGGGACGCAGGCTGATGAAGGCCTTGACGGTCTCCCCCCGGTAACCGTCCGGCACCCCGACGACGGCCGCCTCGCGTACCGCCGGATGCGTGTACAGCACGTCCTCGACCTCGCGCGGCCACACCTTGAAGCCGGAGGCGTTGATCATGTCCTTCTTGCGGTCGACGACGTACAGCCAGCCCTGTTCGTCCATGAACCCGATGTCGCCGGTGCGCAGCTCGCCGTCGGGGAAGGTCTCGGCGGTGGCCTCGGGGCGGCGCCAGTACCCGGGGACCACCTGCGGCCCCCGCACGACGATCTCGCCCTGCTCGCCGAAGGGCACCTCCGCGCCCTGGTCGTCGACGATGCGGACGACCGTGTCGGGCCCGGGCACGCCGACGGCGAGGGTCCCGGAGGCCGGGTCGACCGGCGCCTCGAGCTGGGGCGGCACGGAGGCGCAGGGCGCGGTGCACTCGGTGAGTCCGTAGCCGTTGCGGATGTACGGCCCGAAGCCCGCCCGGAACTTCTCCACCAGGGCGGGCGGCACCGGCGCGCCGCCCGAGGAGATGTTCACGAAGGACGCGAAGTGGTCCCGGGTGACGTCGGGGTGGGCCGCCAGCGCCATGAAGGCGGTGGAGGGGCCCACGGTGTAGTGCGGCTTGTGCTCGGCGAACGCCTCCAGCACCAGGCCCGCCTCGAAGCGGTACGTCAGGACGAGCGTCCCCGCGCTGTTCAGACAGGCGCCGAGCTGGCAGACCATGCCGGTGATGTGGAAGAGCGGCGCGAGCGCGTAGTAGACGGGCGCCTCGGGCAGGCGCAGCCCGGTGCGCTGCCGCTCGGCGTTCACCATGATGTTGCGGTGGGTGTTGGTGGCGCCCTTGGGGGCGCCGCTCGTGCCCGAGGTGTAGCTGATCAGGGCGATGTCGGCGGGGGCGGCCTCGCGGCCCTCGGGAGCCTTGTGGCCGGCGCGGGCGACGGTGGTGAGGTCGTCGGCGTCCGCCGCCTGCGGGAGCCGCTCGAAGGCCAGCACCCGCGCGTCGCCCCGGGTCTGGAAGTCCAGCTCGCAGCCGGTGAGCACGATCTTCACCGGCGAGTCGGCGGCCGTCTCCCGCAGATACGACTCCCAGGCCCGGTCGGAGCAGATCAGCGCGGTGACCTCGCCGTCCCGCAGGACGTGGGCCACCTCGCCCGCCTTGTACATCGGGTTGACGGGGACGACCGTCGCGCCGGCCTTCCAGGCGCCGAGCAGGGCGAGGACGAAGAGCGGGGAGTTCTGGAGCAGCACGGCGACCCGGTCGCCGGGCTCCAGGCCGCGGGCGGCGAGGTGTCCGGCCACGGAGTCGCTGAGCTCGTCCACCTCGCGGTAGCCGAGCCGCCCGTCGAAGTAGGCGAGACAGGTGCGCTCGGGGGCCTCGGCCACGGACCTGCGGAAGGCGTGCACGAGGGAGTCGGCGGGGTCGATCGGGGCGCGCTGGGCCTCGTCGAGGAGGGCCACCCAGGGCTGGGCCGCGTAGCGGGAGGCGGGCGCGGTCATCCGGCGGTCTCCCACTTCTGCTGGAGGTGGTTCATGTTGCCCAGCCAGCGGTCGGGGTCCCCGGCCCGCAACTGGTAGTACCCGGCGACCTCCGGGTGCGGCAGGATCAGGAAGCGGTCCTCGGCGATGCCCTTGAACAGGGCGTCCGCGACGTCCTGCGGCTCGATCGCGGTCGGCTTGAGCACCAGGTCGCCCGCGCTGCCGGTGGCGTCCAGCATGTCGGTGCGGACGCCCTGGGGACAGATCGCGTGGACCTTGATCCCGCGGTGCCGGTAGGTCAGCGACAGCCACTCGGCGAAGGCGTACGCGCCGTGCTTGGTCACGCTGTACGGGGCGGCGCCGATCATCGTGAGCAGCCCGGCGGCGGACACGGTCGAGACGAACCGGCCCCGGCCGCGCTCCAGCCAGTCCGGGAGCAGCGCGTGGGCCGCGCGGACATGGGCCATGACGTTGACGTCCCAGGCGAGCGCCCAGACGGCCTCCTCGGCCGACTCCGAGCCGCCCGAGGCGACGCCGGCGTTGGCGCAGTACACGTCGACGGTTCCGCCGAGCGCCTCCCGGGCCCGGTCGACGATCCCGGAGGCGTCGCCGGGGACCGCGATCCCGCCGATCTCGTCGGCGACGGCCTGCGCCCGGTCCGCGTCCAGGTCGTTGACGACGACCCGGGCTCCCTCGGCGGCGAAACGGCGGGCCAGCGCGGCCCCGATACCGCCTCCCGCTCCGGTCACGACCACTCCGGCATCCTGCACGGCTTCCACCATCGGTCTCCTTCGACGCGACTGCGGCACGAATCGGCTCTACCGTCAGACTAACCAGTCGGTATGTTGCGGCGGAAGGGGTGCCCCGGATCCGCACGGACCTCTTCCGGCGGACGGGACGGGATTGCCTCTTGTACGGATGTGCCGTGACGTATGGCCAATTGACCCCGTTCGCAGGACGATGCGCGCACCTGGCGCACCGCTTCGGGGGACGAGGGGGCCTGTCATGGCGGATCCGGCGATGAGCGTGACTCCCTACTGGGAGCTGACCTTCGACGCCGACGGTGACGTCGACGGCGCGCGGCGGGACCGGCTGCTGACCGGGGTGAAGCGGAGCGGCGTGCGGGATCTGATCGTCTTCTCGCACGGCTGGAACAGCGACCGCTCCGGCGCGACCCGGCTCTACAGCCGCTTCTTCGCCCCGATCCCCGCGCTGGCCCCGGCGGCACGCATCGGCTACGTGGGCGTGGTGTGGCCGTCGATGCGGTTCTCGGACGAGCCGATCCCCGACTTCCCGCACTCCGTGACGGCGGCGGAGACCCGGCGCCCGGCCCTGGACGGGGACACCCGGCACGCGCTGCTCGAGACGTTCCCCGGCCGGGCCACGGTGGTCGACCGGATCGCACGGCTGCTGGAGCAGCGGCCGCCCGAGGAGGCCGAACTGGAGGAGTTCGGCCGGCTGGTGCGGCTGCTGGTGGACGTGGTGCCGCCGGGACCGCAGGCCCTGTTCGGCGCGGACACGCTGGCCGAGGGGGTGCCGCAGGACGAGCCGGAGATGTTCGCCTGCCCGACGGCGGTGGCCTGCGAGCGGTTCGCGCGGGCCCTGTCCGGCCCCGATGGCCCACCGGGGGCCGGGGAGTTCGCGCTGCCCGGCCCGTGGGACGGGGCGCACGAGCTGCTGCGGCAGGCGACGTACTACGCGATGAAGCGGCGTGCCGGGACGGTCGGCGAGCGGGGACTCGGGCCGTTCGTCGGGCGGTTGGCGGCGGTGGCGCCGGCCGTCCGGGTGCATCTGGTGGGGCACAGCTTCGGCGGGCGGCTGGTGTCGTTCGCGCTGCGGGGGCTGCCGGACGGGGTGCGCACGGTGAAGTCGGTGACGCTGCTCCAAGGGGCCTTCTCGCACTACGCGTTCGCGCCGCGAGGAGTGCTCCAGGGCCAGCAGAACCGGATCGACGGTCCCCTGGTGTGCTGCTACTCGCGGTTCGACCGGGCGCTGAGCACGATGTACCCGCTGGCCTCGCGGATGGCGGGGGACGCGCGGGGGCTCGTCGGGGAGGCGCTGGGGGCCGAGTGGGGCGCTCTGGGGCACGACGGGGTGCAGGCCGTGCCGGGCACGCACGCGTGCGCGCTGGCCGACGCGCTGTCCGGGCCGCTGCCGCGGTCGGGGTGCGTGAACGTCGACGCCGCGGCGGTGGTCCGGCGCGGCGGGGCGCCGGCCGGGGCGCACAGTGACATCGTGCACCCCGAGCTGGCGCGGCTGGTGCTGGCGGCAGGCCGGATCCGCTGGAACCGGCCCGCCGCCGCGGGGACTAGCGGTGCGAGGTGAACTCCACCACCTGCTGGAAGGTGGGCCGGTTCTGCCAGCTGATGTTGCCGTGCTTGATGCCGCCCAGGGTCCGCTGGACGATCGAGTCGGCGCACCACTGGTTGCCCGCCGCGCACAGGGTGTCGCCGGGGTAGACCTGGGCCGCCGTCTTTCCGGCCGCCGTCTTCAGGGTGCTGATGAGGATGTCGCGGCAACTGCTCACCGTGCCGCTGCCGCAGTACTTCCGGGGCAGCGCGCCCTGCACCGACTCGCCGAGCACGGCCCGGATGTCCTTGTCGACATAGCTCCACCAGCCGTACTGGAAGGAGCTTCCGGCGTGTGCCCCGGTGGGGCCGTGGGCGGCCGAGGGAGCCTCGTCGATCGGCAGGTTCGCGGTGAACGCCGTGTACAGGCCGGTACCGAGGCCGGGTTCGAACTCGGCCTTCACCAGCAGCGGCCACCAGGCGTCCAGGATGCGGATCGCGTCGGCGTCGGCGTACGTCCTGGACCCCGCCGCCGTCTCCGTCCGTCTGCCGCCGGCCGTCAGCCAGGTCTGGAGCTTGGTCACCGCGGCCGCGGCCGTGGAGTCGGTGACCGTGGCGCTGTTGATCACCTTCAGCAGGTCGGGCAGGACGTCCTCGGCGCGCAGGTCGGCGAGGGCCGCGTCCGCCATCGCCTTCGTCAGGGAGGCGCGCGTGACGCCGCCGGCCGCGACCAGCTTCTTCACCCGGTCCTCCAGCAGGTTGCCGCGGTGCACGGACCCGCCACCCCAGGAGGCCGTCGAGTAGTCCTTGGCCTGCTTGTTGTTCCAGGAGATGTAGTAGTCCTGGTCGACGGACCGGGGGTGCGCCGAAGCGGGCGTGTACTCGGCCGTGTTGGTGGCCGGCGCCCAGCTCTTCCAGTCGTACGCCGCCTGCGCCCACACCGGGAACTCCGGGTCGACGCCGCTCGCCCGCACCGGGTTGTCGCCGCTGTTGTAGTAGGCGGTGTGCGCGGAGTCGGCGTAGAACCAGTTGAAGGTGTAGTTGATGTGCTGCACCGCGCTCTGGAAGGTCTGCGGGCTCTGCACGTAGTCCGGGTCGTTGAGCATCTGGAAGCCGATGATCGAGTCGGCCTCGTGCATGAAGGACGAGCGCAGGGTCGTGTAGGCGACCTTCTTGCCGCCCACGGTCGCCCGGTACTCCACGGGACCGTACTTGGTGCGGTACACGCGCATCGTGTAGGAACCGGCGGCCGTCCCGTCGGCGGTGGTGGGCTTCCAGGCGTTCTTCTGCTCCACCACGTCCATGGCCGTGCAGGCGCCGTGGTACAGGTAGTGGTGGTCGTCCTGGCAGAGCTCGACCGCGTAGGTGTCGATGATGTCCTGGCCGGAGGTCGTGGCGCTCCACGCGTAGTCCTGGCCGCGGCCCAGCTCGACGTACATGCTCAGCCCCGCGAAGGAGGCGCCGCGGGCGCTGATGCCCGGGCCCTGGATCTCCTGGAGCATGAGCAGCTGCGGGGCGAAGTAGCCGGTCTGCGGGCCGAAGACGGCGATCGGGTGACCGCTCGCGGTCGACCGGCCGCTGACGACCAGGGCGTTGGACATGCCGCGCCTGGCCGAGCCGAGGGCGGCCGCGGTCGCCGTGGCGGAGGCCGCGCCGGCCTCGGCGTCGCCCCCGGTGCCGGTGGCGTCGTGGATCAGCGGCTCCGTGGTCACCGAGCCGGGGTCGGGAAGGGCCCCGCCCTGCGGGCTCGCGGGCTTGGTGGCGTACGGGAAGCTCTGGCCGTCGTGGACGGTGAGCACGGCCTCGGGGTCGTTGCGCTCACGGAACGCCTCCCAGACCTGGGTGCCCGCCTCCACCCCGTACTTCTCCTGCGCGGCCAGCAGCGACACCGCGTTGTCGACCTCACCGCCGCCGCCCGACCCGAAGAGCGCGCCGATGACCGAGGCGAGCGCCACCAGGTCGGTGATCTTGAAGTGGTCGATGGTGCCCGCGTTGGTGATTGAGTCCTTGTGACCGGTCAGGACGTATTCACCGGGGAAGTAGCGGCCGCTGTCGGAGGCGTCGATGTAGGCGTTGACGCCGGCGAGGTAGGCGTTGGCGTCGGCGAGGGCCTGCCGGCCGCGGGCGCCGTTGCCGGCCACGGCATTGTCGATCTGGGCCTGGAGGTCTGCCTCGGTGTACGGAGCGTTGCGCCAGAACTGCTGTTCAAGACCCTGGTTGGAGGGGTCGCCGCCCGCGAAGGCGGTGAGCTGGCCACGGCCGACGTGCCGGAAGACGTCCATGAGCCACAGCCGGTCCTGGGCCGCCGCATACCCGGCGCCGAACTCGGTGCCGTATCGGGTGGTACCGGTGATGTGCGGCACACCGGTCTTCTTGTCGCGGACGATCGTCACGTCGCTGCGGCCCGCGGGGCTCAGGGTGGAGGCGACTTGATCGGCGGCGACACCGAACGACGCGTCGTTGAAGAACGTGTTGATCGTGGCGTTGGTCAGCGTCGGGTAGCCCTTGGCCAGGTTGGCGTAGGGGCCGAGCTGGTCCTCGGCGTGGTCGGGCTGGGTGCCGAAGGCCTGGTTGAGGAGGATCTGCGCCAGCGTGGCGTTGCCGTTCTCGCCGGGCGGCAGGATGTCGGAACACTGGCCGCCGCAGTAGTCGTTCGCCGCCGTGACCTCGGCGGCCGCCGCCACTTGGGAAAGCGGCGACAAAAGACCGGCAATCAGGGCGCATACGGAGGCTGTCTTCAGGAACCCGGGGAATCTGCCGGGAGTTCTCAGTCTGTCGAGAGTGAAGCGGGGGGTTCGCCGTGGCATCGGCTGCTCCTAGCGACGGGGGGGTCGGCGGAAGGTTACCGCCGGTATCCCCGGGATTGAAGATGAACATGCGTCAAGTTTTCGGCAGCGGGAGGTCCTCGGAGATCGGATGGAGCCGAATCGCATGTCGATACGTCTATTCGACGACGTCCGTACGACGACGCCGAAGTGACCGAAGTGCAGATGCAGATGTGACGGAGGTGCAAGGCGATGGCCGGTTTCCGGAGTCTGGCGAGACAGGTGCGAGACCCCCGGTGCGATCTGGCACTGCGGCGGTACTCACTGCGCAAGTGCCTCGAACGGTTCGCCCCCTACGGACACCGCGCGACCTGGGACCACCTGTGCTCCCGGGCCGGGTTCGGTCCTGAGGACCGCTCCCCCGATCCGGCGCGGCTCGTGGCCGCGTTGGACGAGCTGGAGGAGGCGCGGGCGGTATGGCTTGCCTACGAGGTCGAGTTCGCCGAGCGCCGCAAGAAGGAGAAGCACGACGGGCTGCGCAGGCCCGGCACCGTGGACGACTGGCACCGGCTGACCTGGGGCGGTTTCGGTGTCGCCTGGTGCGACGACCCGCGGCTTCACCCCCGTGAGCCGCTGGCCGGCGTGCTGCGCAAGCTGATCGCCGCGCTGGAGCGCGCGCCGGGTACCGGCTGCCCGGTGTGCGGCGGCGAACGGCTGCCGTGGAAGTACGACCTGGATCACGAACCGTCGGCCGGCCCGGTCTGCGCGGACTGCGGCATTCTCGTACCGCGCCCCGTACTCACCCCGGAGGCCCTGGCGTACGCCAGGAACGGACGACTGCTGGTGTCGGCCTGACACCGGCCTGAGCTCTGCCCGAGGTCGGCCCGCGGCCGGCCTGAGAGCACGGCGGGGGTGCGCCGGGGATGCCGCACCCCCTGTTCCGGCCGGCGGACCGACGCCGTCGACCGACGGCCCCCACCGCTGCCGTGGCCCGAGGGCGTGGTTCGGGGCGGGCGTCCGAGGCTGTGGCCCCCTGCCCAATTCCGTGGTCCGAGGCCGTTGTCGGTGGCGGGTGTCACCATCGGGGCATGGTGCAGGTCTGTCTCAACGGAGCGCGCGGCGCCGCGGACGGCGCGAACGTGCCGCTGACACCCGAGGCGATGGCGCAGGCGGCGGCCGAGGCCGTCGCGGCGGGGGCCACGGATGTCCATGTCCATCCGAAGACACCGTGCGGCCGGGACACCCTGTCGCCCCGCCTGGTCGCGGCGACCCTCGACGCGATACGCGCGCGGGTGTCGGTGCCGATCGGTGTGACGACCGGAGCCTGGGCGCACCCGGACCCGGCGGACCGGCTCGCCCGGGTGCGGGACTGGACCGTGCTGCCGGACCACGCCTCCGTCAACTGGCACGAGCCCGGCGCGGAGGAGCTGGCCGCCGCCCTGCTGGAGCGAGGCGTGGGCGTGGAGGCCGGCGTCTGGTCGGGTACGGACGGGGCGGCCCGGTTCGCCCGCTCCCCCCTCGGCCCCCGGACGCTGCGGGTACTCGCGGAGGTGACGGACACCGCCCCCGACACGGCCGGGTCGACCGCGCTCGCTCTCCTGACCGAGCTCGGCGCCGCGTTCGGCCGTCCGGTCCTGCTGCACGGGGAGGACGGCGGCGCGTGGCCGGTCCTGCGGCTGGCGGCGCGGCTGGGCCTGGCGACCCGCGTGGGCCTGGAGGACACACTGGCCCTGCCGAACGGCGAACGGGCCCCTTCCAACGCCCGGTTGGTGACGGAGGCGCTCGCCCTGCTCGGGTGAGCGGCACGGTCGAAGGGGCGACGCTACCAGCCGCAAATCCGGTCGCTCCACCGCTTTGCGGCGGGGAAGGTCGGGGGTGATGAAACCCGACCGAGCCCTGCCTCTCAGTCCTTGAAGGAGCCCGCATGTCGACGCTGCGCGTCACCGCCGAAGTGCTGACCGTCCACGCACACCCGAACGCCGACGCCCTCGAACTGGCCCAGGTCGGCCTGTACCGGGCCGTCGTCCCCAAGGGCGTGTACCGCACCGGCGAGGCGGCCGTGTACATACCCGAGCAGTCGGTGCTCCCCGCCGGGCTGGTCGAGGAGCTGGGGCTGACCGGTCGGCTGGCGGGCAGCAGGTCGGACCGGGTGAAGGCGGTGCGACTGCGCGGCGAGCTGTCGCAGGGGATCGTGTGCCGGCCCACGGCGCTGGCGGACGTCGACCTGGCGCTGGCCGCGGCGCGGGGCACGGACTTCGCGGAGCGGCTGGGCATCGTCAAATGGGTGCCGCCCGTCCCGCCGACGATGAGCGGCGACGTCGAGCCGGCGCCGGATCTGCTGCCCTGGGTCGACATCGAGAACATCCAGCGCCACCCCGGCATCTTCGAGCCCGGCGAGCCGGTCGTCCTGACCGAGAAGCTGCACGGCTCGGCCTGTCTGCTGACGTATGTCGCCGACGAGGGGCGGGTGTACGTCTCCTCCAAGGGCTTCGGCTCCAGGTCCCTCGCCCTGACGGAGGATCCGAGGAACCTGTACTGGCGGGCCGTACGCGGCCATGGCGTCCCCGAGGCGGCGGCGCGTCTCGCCGAGCGGCTGGGCGCGCGCCGGATCGGCGTCTTCGGGGAGGTGTACGGAGCGGGTGTGCAGGACCTGACGTACGGCGCCGACGGCCGGCGCGACACCCTCGGGTACGCGGTGTTCGACGTGTCCGCGGAGATCGACGGCGTGGTCCGCTGGCTGGACGCGGCGGAGCTGCTGGACGGCGAACTGCCCCTCGTGCCGCGCCTGTTCGAGGGCCCGTACGACAGCGAGCGGGTCCTGGAGATCGCGACCGGCCGCGAGACGGTGTCCGGACGCGGGCTGCATCTGCGCGAGGGCGTGGTGATCCGGCCGGCCGTCGAGCGGCACAGCCCGGTGACCGGGGGCCGGGCGATCGCCAAGGCGGTGAGCGGCGCCTATCTGACCCGCAAGGGCGGAACCGAGTACGAGTGAGCCGCCCGGCGGGGGCGGGCAGGGGACGCGCCGGGCGCACCGGCACGCGGGCGCACGGACCCGCCCGGGGCGTTCAGCAGCAGCCCGGCGCCGTCTCCTCGCCCACCCGCCGATCGTCCACCGGCCGTTCCCCCACCGGCCGCACCCCCGCCCGCTGCTCGCCCACCCTCCCACCGCCCGCGCTCCCGCCGTCCGGGCCCTTCCCGCCCGGGCTCCGGTCCACCAGCAGGCGTGAGCCGGAGGCGCGTTCGCCGAAGGCGTCGTCGGGGTTGGACAGGACGCAGGTGGCGAGGGACAGGCAGCCGCAGCCGATGCAGTCGGTGAGGTGGTCGCGGAGCCGGTTGAGCTGCTTGATGCGCTCGTCCAGCTCCGCGCGCCACGCCGCCGAGAGACGGGCCCAGTCCTCACGGGTCGGGGTGCGTTCCTCGGGGAGCTCGGCGAGGGCCTCGCGGATCGTGGCCAGCGGGATGCCGACGCGCTGGGCGGCGCGGACGAAGGCGACGCGGCGCAGCGTGTCGCGGTGGTAGCGACGCTGGTTGCCGGTCGTGCGGCGGCTGCTGATCAGCCCCTTCGTCTCGTAGAAGTGCAGGGCGGAGACGGCGGCACCGCTGCGCGCGGCGAGTTGGCCGACCGTGAGCTCGTGGATCTTCTCGGGAATCTGGGGCACCCCTCGAAGCCTACCCATCGCCTCGCCCCCGGGTCCGTTGACATCGGCCCGGCGCCCGACCATGCTAAGCAGTCGCTTAGACCTATGGCACGGTGACATGGGCAGCTAGTGACGCGAGAGGGCCGCAGACATGGCAGAGCCGAAGATCTTCACGTCCGCCGACGACCTGAAGGCGGCGGTGGGCGAGCAGTTGGGCTACACCGACTGGCTGGAGGTCGACCAGAAGCGGATCGACCTCTTCGCGGAGGCGACCGGGGACCACCAGTGGATCCACGTCGACCCCGAGAAGGCGGCCGCGGGCCCCTTCGGCACCACGATCGCGCACGGCTATCTCACGCTCTCCCTGCTGCCCCTCTTCGGACCGCAGCTGATCAAGGTCGAGAACGTGAAGATGGGCGTCAACTACGGGACGAACAAGGTCCGCTTCCCCTCCCCGGTGCCCGTCGGCTCGCGGGTGCGCGCCACCGCGACGATCACCGGCGTCGAGGACGTCACCGGCGGTGTGCAGGTGGCCGTCGCCTTCACCGTGGAGCGCGAGGGCGGGGACAAGCCCGTGTGCGTCGCCGAGTCGGTGGCCCGCTACTACCTCTAGGCGGCCGCTACTTCGCCGCGCCCACCATCCGCAGCACGAGGTCGGCGTACAGCGCGCCGACCTCGTCGGGGGTACGGGGGCCGTCCACGTTGAACCAGCGGGCCACGTCGATGCAGAGGGACAGCACCGCGAGGGTCGTGCCGTGCACGTCCAGCACGGCGAACTCGCCGCTCGCCACCCCGTCCTCGATGATCCCGCGCACCTCGGCGTCGACCTGCCGGCGCAGGTCGAGGATCTCGGCGCGGGCGTCGGGACCGAGCGCGTCCAGTTCGTACTGGACGACCCGTGCCGTGGTGCGCCGGCCGGCGTGCCAGCGGACGAAGGAGCTCACCGCGTCCGCGAGACGCGCCGTGGCGTCGCCCTCGCCGGCGGCCGCCGTGCGCAGAATGGCCAGCGCCCGGTCGTGACCGATCCGGCTGATGCGGTGCAGCAGCTCTTCCTTGGTCTTGTAGTGGATGTACAGAGCGGCCGGGCTCATGCCCGCGCGGCCCGCGATGTCGCGGGTCGTCGTCGCGTGGTACCCGCGCTCGGCGAAGGCCTCCACGGCCGCGACCAGCAGGCGCCGGGCCGCGTCAGGGGTGACCTCTTCCCACGGCTCGACCTCGCCGCCGGTCGTCTCCTCCGCCGTACTCATCGCTCGTTCGCCCCTCTCGGTACAGGAGCTCCACCATACCGCCGAAGGTGAGCGGCCGCTTAGCGTGCCTGCTCAGATCTTCTCGAAGGGGTCGTGGTCGGCGAGGAGCTTCTCGAGGCGGGCCTGGTCCACCCGGCTCACGATCTGCCCGGCCTCCTGGCGGTCGCGGATCACCTTCGCCAGCGTGAAGGCGGAGGTCACCAGGTACAGGACGGCGATCGCCAGGAAGCCGCGCACCCAGGCGTCGGTGTGGAGGTTGTAGATGCCGATGGCGGTGGCCGCGATGGCGATGCCGAAGGAGGCGACGGCCTGTCCGTAGAACGCCGCCGTGCTCTGCTGCTTGACCGGTGTGTCACTCATGGGGACAAGCTTCGGCGGAGGCGGGCCGCGTCACATCCGCGCACCTACTCAGAGACGTACTCAGGTGGCCTCAGAACGCCGACACCCCCGTCAGCGCCCGCCCGATGAGCAGTTTCTGGATCTGGCTGGTGCCCTCGTAGAGGGTCATCACGCGGGCGTCGCGCAGGAGCTTGCCCGCCGGGTACTCGTCGATGTAGCCGTAGCCGCCGAAGACCTGGAGGGCGTTGTTGGCGGCCCGGACGGCGGCCTCCGAGGCGAAGAGCTTGGCCTTGGAGGACTCGGTGGCGAAGGGCAGGTCCCGGTCGATCAGATCGGCGACCCGCCAGGTCAGCAGCCGGGCCGCGTCCACGTCGACCGCGATGTCGCTGATCAGTTCCTGGACCAGCTGGTGGTGGGCGATGGTTCTGCCGAACTGCTCGCGCTCGCCCGCGTGGCGCACCGCCGCGTCCAGGGCGGCCTGGGCGATGCCGACGCAGCCGGCCGCGACCGACATACGGCCCTTGGCCAGCGCCGACATCGCGACCGAGAAACCCTTGCCCTCGGGCGCCAGCATCGCGGAGGCGGGCACCCGGACGCCTTCCAGGACCAGCTCGGCGGTCGCCTGGCCGCGCAGGCCGAGCTTGCCGTGGATCGCGCGGCGGCTCAGGCCCGGGGTGTCCGTGGGAACGAGGAACGCGGAGACGCCCTTGTGGCCCGGCGCGTCCGTCGAGCGGGCGAAGAGCAGCACCACGTCGGCCCAGGTTCCGTTCGTGATGAACATCTTGGTGCCGTCGATGACGTAGGAGTCGCCGTCGCGGACCGCGCGGGTGGCGAGGCTGCCGGCGTCCGAGCCGGTGCCGGGCTCGGTGAGCCCGAAGCAGCCGACGTACTCGCCGGACGTCAGCCCCGGCAGCCAGCGCCGCTTCTGCTCCTCGCTCCCCCAGGCCGCGACGGTCTTCGCGACCAGTCCGAGGGAGACGGACACGATCCCGCGCACGGACGAGTCCCCGCGGCCCAGCTCCTCCGTGACCAGGCAGTACGCGAGGTGGTCGCCGCCCGAGCCGCCGTACTCCTCGTCGATCGTCAGGCCGAGGAAGCCGACCTCGCCGAGCTTCTTGACCAGGGACCGGTCGACCTCCTCGGCGCGGTCCCAGGCGACGACGTGCGGGGCCACCTCGCGGTCCACGAAGTCCTTGGCGAGCCGCCGGACGGCCTCCTGCTCCTCGTCGAGCGCCAGATTCACCACGAGATCACCCCACAGAGGAAGGCCTTCAGGACCGCTTGACGACGGCCCATTTAATTAGCACTGCTAGTTTTAGCTGTGCAGCCCTACTATGTGCGCCATGGCCCGACCGCGCAAGCCCCTTCTCAGCACCGACCGGATCGTCGAGACCGCACGGACGCTCGTGGACGCGGAGGGCCTGCCGGCCGTCTCCACGCGGCGGCTCGCCGCCGAGCTGGGGGTGAGCGGGCCCTCGCTGTACAACCACTTCCGCACGAAGGACGAGATCCTGGAGGCCGTCGCCGACTCGGTGAGCGCGCAGGTCGACCTGTCGATGTTCGAGGACGGCCGGGGCTGGCGGACCGCGCTGCGCGACTGGGCCGTCTCCTACCGCGCCGCGCTGCGCGACCACCCGAACATCGTCCCGGTGCTGGCCCAGGGACCCGGGCGCCGCCCCGCCGGGCTGCGGCTCGCCGACGCGGTGTACGGCGCGATGGTCCGGGCCGGGTGGCCGCCCGCGCAGGCCACCTCCATCGGCGCGCTGATGCGGTACTTCGTCATGGGCTCGGCGCTCGGCTCGTTCGCCGGCGGCTTCGTCGACGACGTGAGCGCCTACGACCCCGCCGACTACCCGCACCTCGGCCAGGCCCACCTCCTCGCCGAACAGCAGGACAAGATCGACGAGCGGGCCTTCGAGAC
The DNA here is from genome assembly GCF_031456635.1 of Streptomyces sp. 3330. Taxonomy (NCBI): domain Bacteria; kingdom Bacillati; phylum Actinomycetota; class Actinomycetes; order Kitasatosporales; family Streptomycetaceae; genus Streptomyces; species Streptomyces sp. 3330. The sequence goes on along the minus strand of NZ_JAVDVA010000018.1, from coordinate 107,926 downwards.
CGGGCTGACGGCGCTGCTGGACGGGCTCTCCCAGCAGTTCGAGCAGCTGCCCTAGGGCGCGTCCGCGCACGGGCGCCGACGGCACGGAGCAGCCGGGGCGGGACGTCACGGGCCCGGGCCGACACGGTTCGGCGTTCGCCGAAGCGTCCGTCGCGCATGCTGGACGGTGTGAGCATCACGGACACCGGGAACGACAGGGACGTGCGGGCGCCCGGGCTGGCGGCACTCGCCGGGCTCGTCGCCGACGAGACGCGGGCCGCCTGTCTGCTGGCGCTGCTCGACGGGCGGGCGTGGACCGCCGGTGAGCTGGCCCGGCACGCGGGCGTCGCCCCGTCGACGCTGAGCGAGCACCTGGGCAAGCTGGTCGCGGGCGGGCTGCTGACCGAGGAACGGCAGGGGCGGCACCGGTACGTACGGCTCGCCGGCACCCGGGTCGCGCAGCTCGTGGAGGATCTGGCCGGCCAGGTCGCCCCGCGTCCCGCCCACCGGCCGCGCACCCTGCGCGCGGCGAGCGCCGGATCGGCGATGGCTCGCGGCCGGACCTGCTACGACCACCTCGCCGGCCGGCTCGGCATCGCCGTCACCGACGCGCTCACCGCTCGTGGACTGCTGAGTGCGGCGGGCGGGCCCGGGGAGCTCACCGGCGGGGCGCAGGCGGGCCCGGGGGCGGGTGGACCGACGCCGTCGGCGTCCGGGGAACGGGCCACCGGCTTCGTCCTGACCCAGGCCGGGCTGCGGTGGTTCGAGGGCAGCGGCATCCCGCTCGACCGCGCGACCCGGCGGCCGCTCGCCCGCGCCTGCCTCGACTGGACCGAGCGGCGCCCCCATCTGGCGGGTGCGGCGGGCGCGGCCCTGTGCCGGCACGCCCTCGACGCGGGCTGGTGCGTGCGGATCGGCTCCGAGCGGGCCGTGAAGGTGACGGCGGCGGGCGAACGGGCGCTCGGCGAGCTGCTGGGCATCGAGACGGCTGCGCTGCGCTGACCGCACCCACGGACCCCCGCGCCGCAGCAGGACCTCCGACGCGGGCGGCCCCGCCGCTCTCCGGCCTCCTGCCGCTTCGCCCCCCGGCCTCCGGGCCCCTCTCCCCCGCCCCCGTCCCCGGCCGTTCCCCGACCCCGGCCCCTCGTCCGAAATCCGCGAGCTTTCCCACCGCACTTCTTCCTAGCCTGAGGAGCATGATGAACAGCCCCCGGCGTGCCGAACGTCGTACAGAGTTGCTCGCCGCCGGTGCGGCCGCCGTGACCGTCGTGCTGTGGGCCTCGGCCTTCGTGTCGATCCGCAGCGCGGGCGACGCGTACTCGCCGGGGGCGCTGGCCCTCGGGCGGCTGGCCTCCGGGGCGCTGGTGCTGGGGGTCATCTGCGCCGTACGGCGCGCGGGGTGGCCGCCGAGAGGCGCCTGGCGCGGGATCGCCGTGTCGGGCGTGCTGTGGTTCGGCTTCTACATGGTGGTGCTCAACTGGGGTGAGCAGCAGGTGGACGCGGGGACGGCGGCCCTGGTGGTGAACATCGGGCCGATCCTCATCGCCCTGCTCGGCGCACGGCTGCTCGGGGACGCGATGCCGCCGAGGCTGCTGGCGGGGATGGCCGTGTCCTTCGCGGGCGCGGTCGCGGTCGGACTGTCGATGTCGGGCGAGGGCGGCTCGTCGGTCCTCGGGGTGGTGCTGTGTCTGCTCGCCGCCTTCGGCTACGCGGGCGGGGTCGTCGCGCAGAAGCCCGCCCTGGGCCGGGCGACGGCGCTCCAGGTGACGACGTTCGGCTGCGTCATCGGGACGGTGGTGTGTCTGCCGTTCGCGGGGCAACTGGTCCACGAGGCGGCCGACGCGCCGGTCTCCGCCACGCTCAACATGGTCTACCTGGGCGTCTTCCCGACCGCGCTGGCCTTCACCACGTGGGCGTACGCCCTGGCCCGGACGACCGCGAGCCGGATGGGCGCGACCACGTACGCGGTGCCCGCGCTGGTCGTCCTGATGTCGTGGCTGGCGCTGGGCGAGGTGCCGGGGCTGCTCACGCTGGCCGGCGGCGCGCTGTGCCTGGCGGGTGTGGCCGTGTCGCGGTCGCGGCCGCGCACGTCGCGCACGCCGTCGGCACGGGAGGCGGAGGCGGCGCGGGAGGCCGGGGCGGCGGCGCAGGGCGTGGAGGCGGCGCCGGCGGACACGCCGGGACCCGACCGGGGGGTAGGCCCCCGGACGGGCTGAGACGGCCGGCGCGGGGCCGCCGTCAGAACACCACCAGCGCCCGCCCTCCCTTGCCCGCCAGCATGTTGTCGAAGGCCCCCGGGATGTCCTCCAGCGCGATGCGCTCCGTCACCAGGCCGCTGAGGTCGAGACGGCCCGCCCGGACGTGGTCGGCGAGGACCGGGAGGTCCCTCGCCGGGTCGCAGTTGCCGTAGACGCAGCCGGCGAGGGTGCGGCCCCAGTGGAAGATCTCCAGGGCGTTGAAGGTGACCTGCTGGTCCTTGCCGCCGATGCCGACGACCGTGGTGCGGCCGCCGCGCCGGGTCGACTCCCAGGCCGCCCGGATGGTGACCGCGCGGCCCACGCACTCGACGGCCACGTCGACCCCCTGCTTGCCGGTGAGGGCGCGGATCTCGCGGGCGGTCCTCTCGGAGGCGACCACGTACTCGGTGGCGCCGGCCGCCCGCGCCAGCTCCTCCTTCTCCGGGGAGACGTCGACGGCGACGATCGTCGAGGCGCCGGCGATCCGGGCCGCCTGCAGGGTGGCGAGGCCGACCCCGCCGACGCCGAAGACGGCGACCGTCTCGCCGGGGCGGACCCGCGCGGAGTGGTGGATCGCGCCGTAGCCGGTGAGGACGGCGCAGCCGAGGAGGGCCGCGTCGGTGAGCGGGATGCCGTCCGGCAGGGGCAGCACGCAGTCGGCCGGGACGACGGTCTCCTCGGCGAAGGCGGCGACGTTCAGCCCGGGGTGGAGGTCCCTGCCGTCCGTCGTACGGGCGTACACCTCCGACGCCCCGTTGAGGGCGTTGACGCACAGCCACACCTCGCCGAGCGTGCAGGGGTGGCAACGCCCGCAGGACGGGGCCCAGTTGAGGATGACATCGGCGCCGGGCGCCAGGTGTTCCACCCCTTCGCCGACGGCGACGACCGTGCCCGCGCCCTCGTGGCCCAGGACGGTCGGGACCGCCACCCTCATGGTGCCGTCGGACAGGGACAGGTCGGAGTGGCAGACCCCGGCGGCGGCGAGCCGGACGCGGACCCGGCCGGGGCCGGGGTCGGGCAGGTCGATCTCCGTGATCTCCAACGGAGCGCCGATGGCGGGGAGTACGGCGGCGCGGACAGCCATGTTCGGTTGACTCCTCTAGAACTGGAGGGACTTGGTCTGGAGGTACTCGGCGAGGCCGTGGGCGCCGAGCTCACGGCCGACCCCCGACTGCTTGTAGCCGCCGAACGGCGCGAGCGGGTTGAAGCGGCCGCCGTTGATGTCGACCTGGCCGGTGTCCATCCGGCGGGCGAAGGCCACCGCCTCCGCCTCGTCGGCCGCCCAGACGGCGCCCGCGAGCCCGTAGACGGTGCCGTTGGCGATCCGCAGGGCGTCCTCCTCGTCCTCGTAGCGCAGAACGGACAGGACGGGGCCGAAGATCTCCTCCTGGGCGATGGCCATGTCGGGGGTGACCTCGGAGAAGACCGTGGGGCTGACGAAGTAGCCCTGTGCGCGCGGGGACTCGGGACCTCCCGCGACGAGCCGGGCGCCCTCGGCGACGCCCTTGTCGATGTAGCCCCGCACCCGGTCCCGTTGTGCGGCGTTGACGACGGGGCCGATGCGGTCGGCGTACTTGGCGGCCGCCGCGGCGGCGAGCCCGACCGCCTCGTCGTACCGGTCGCGGTGGACGAGCATCCGGGTCCAGGCGCTGCACGTCTGGCCGGAGTTGGACATCACGTTGGCGACGCCGACGTTGACCGCTCTGGCGAGGTCGGCGCTCGGCAGGATGACGTTGGCGGACTTGCCGCCGAGTTCCAGGGCCACCTTCTTGACGGCCGCGCCCGCCGCCGCCGCGATCCGCCGGCCCACGGCCGTGGAGCCGGTGAAGGACACCAGGTCGACGCCGGGGTGCTCGACGAGGGCCTGGCCCGCGACCGGACCGAGGCCGGTCACGAGGTTGAAGACCCCGGCCGGGACGCCCGCCTCGTGGACCGCCTCGGCGAACAGCTGGGCGGTCAGCGGGGTGTCCTCGGCGGGCTTGAGCACCACCGTGCAGCCCGCGGCGAGGGCCGGGGCGACCTTGGCGACGATCTGGTGCAGCGGGTAGTTCCACGGGGTGACGGCGCCGACCACGCCGATCGGCTCGTGGAACACTGTCGAGTTGCCGACCCGCTCCTCGAAGGGGTGGGTCGCGGCCAGCTCGGCGTAGGAGCCCGCCACCGCGATCGGCACCGCCGCGTGGACGGCCCGGGAGAAGGCCAGGGGCGAGCCGAGTTCGGCGGTGACCGTCTCGGCGATCTCGTCCTGGCGGGCCTCAAGGACGTCCCGCAGGGCGGTCAGCCGGGCCGCGCGCCCGGCGGGCGGCGTCGCGGCCCAGCCCGGCAGGGCGGCGCGGGCCGCCCCCACGGCGGCGTCGACGTCGGCGGCGTCGCCCGCCGGGACCCGGGCGATCACCTGCTCGTCCACCGGGTCGACGACCTCGATCACGTCCCGGCCCGCGGCCGGGCGCCAGGCGCCGTCGAGGTAGATGCCGTCATGTGCCTTCATCGCGTTCCCTTCGGCGGGCCTCGTCGTCCGCGACCTAAACTAGCGTTGATAGTTTTCTGGCACCAGAGGCCGAGGGACGAAGGCGGGAGAACGCGGGCGACGCCGGACCGCGGGCGTCTCGGGACGCCTCCTCACTCGTCGAGGTCCGGCAGCCGGTCCGGAGCCGGGCTGATGCGCTCGCCGTGCTGGTCGAAGACGAACAGATGGGCGATGTCGACGAGGAGGGGCACCTGCATCCCGTGCCGGAGGTCGAAGTCGGGGGTGGTGCGCACGACGAGGTCGCCGAGGGGCCGGGCCTCCGGGGGCGCGAGCGGCCGCTCCTGCGCCGGCGGCTCGTCCAGGACCTCGACCGCACCGGAACGCAGGGCGCCCGCGCTCTTCCGCAGCCGCTCCAGGACCCCGCCCTCGCGGCGGCGGCGCCGGGGCGGCCGCCGGACGGGCCGGGGCGCCTCGAGCTCCGGCACGACCGCGAGCCGGGAGCCGGTGTTGAAGTGGACGAGCACCTCGTGCCCCTGGAACTCCACGTGCTCCACCAGACCGGTGATGTGCGTCTCGCCGGGCCGGGCCTCGGCGGGCGTGGCGATGCGGACCGCCTCCGAGCGCAGCCCGACGATCACCTCGCGGCCCTGCTGCACGCGCAGCAGCTTGTGGTCCAGGGAGTGGGGCTCGGGCAGCCGCAGCGCCTGCTTGCCGAGGTTGATCGTCATGGCTCCGTCGAGCGGGGCGCGGACCTGGCCGCGCAGGAGGTTGATGCGCGGGGTGCCGATGAACGCGGCGACGAAGACGTTGCGCGGCAGGGCGTAGACGGACCGCGGGGTGCCGACCTGCTGGAGGACCCCGCCGCGCAGCACGGCGACCCGGTCGCCGAGCGACATGGCCTCGGCCTGGTCGTGCGTGACGTAGAGCGTGGTGACGCCCAGATGCCGGGTCAGCTTGGATATCTCGGCCCGCAGATGGTTGCGGAGCTTGGCGTCGAGGTTGGACAGCGGCTCGTCCATGAGGAAGGCGGACGGGTGCCGGGCGATGGCCCGCCCCATGGCGACGCGCTGGCGCTCGCCGCCGGAGAGCTGCCCGGGGAACCGGTCGAGCAGGTCCTCGATGCCGAGCATCCGGGCGGTGGCGTCCACACGGGGGCCCGGGTCGGCGCCGGGGGCCTCGATGCGCAGCGGGAAGCCGATGTTGTCGCGGCCCGTCATGTTCGGGTAGAGCGCGAAGTTCTGGAAGACCATCGCGATGTCCCGCCCCGAGGGCGCCAGGTCGTTGGCGTACGCGCCGTCGAGCCGTAACTCGCCCTCCGTGATGTGCTCCAGGCCGGCGATCATGCGCAGCACGGTCGACTTGCCGCAGCCCGAGGGGCCCAGCAGGACGAGGAACTCGCCGGGCGCGATGTCCAGCGTCAGCCGGTCCACGACCCGGACGCCTCGGGCGTGGACCTTGCTGACGTCGTGCAACGAGATGGCGCGTGTCATGAGAAGCGTCCCCGGGGACTCGTGTGCCGGGCCGGGCCGGCCGGTGCTCCGCTGTCCGACCTGCCCCGTGCGGGTCGAACGGGGCTTGTGAGTCACGGAAGTTAACGGACAGTGCGCACCCGGGGGAAGAGACTCGCCCGGATCGGACGCCGCCGTCCGACAGGTGAGAAACCGGACTGCCGGATTCAGCGGGCCGTGGCCCCGGGGCCGCGGCCGCCGGCGCGGTCACCGCGACGGGCCGGCGGGTCAGCGGGTCGCCGTCAGATGGGCGAAGACGACGACGTTGCTGGTGTACCCGGTCGCGTGCCGGAAGAGGCCCCCGCAGGTGAGGACGCGCAGCTCGGGGCGGCGGGTCGGGCCGTACACCTCCTTGTCGGGGAAGGTGGCCTTGTCGAAGACGCGCACCCGGTCCACCGTGTAGACGGCGGTGCGGCCGTCGGCCCGCCGGGCCTCGATCCTGGCGCCCCGGGCCACGCGCGCGAGGCCGGCGAAAACCGCCGGGCCGGTCCTGGTGTCGCGGTGGCCCACGGCGATGGCGGTGCCCCGCTCCCCCGGGGTGGGCCCGCCCGCGTACCAGCCGACGAGCTTGGGCCGGTCGAGCGGGGGTGTCCCGAGATGCCGGTCCGGGCCGAGCCGGAGCGGGACGATCGGCGCGTCGATGCCCAGGGAGGGCACGCGCAGGGTGGTCGCCGGGGACCGGGGCAGCGGACGCGGCGGGGGCCCCGGGCTCGCGGACGCCTTCTTCCGCGCCGGGCGGCCCTCCTCGTCGGCGTCGCCCCCGGAGGCCGGGGCGGCCTGCGCCCCGCCGGACGCCACCTCCCCGGCCCGGGCCGTGGCCGGGCCGTCGTGCCCCCCGCACCGGACCCCGACCGTCACCAGGACGACCGCGAGGACGGCCGTCCTGGTGAGGCGGTAGGCGCGGGTCCGGTGCCAGGGCCTGCGTGCGCGCCTACGCGGCACCATGGGTACGCCGGCGGATCAGGCGGAAGTAGGCGACTCCGCCGACGGCGACCAGGCCGACGGCCGCCGCTCCGGCCAGCGGGGTGAAGGCCTGCGAGGTGTCGGCGAGGCCGCCGCCGCCCGCGTGCACGCCGCCCTCCGGGCCGCCCTTCTCGCCGTTCCAGGCGGAGCCGCCCTGCGTGCCGCCTTCCCGGCCGCCGCCCTGCGCGGTGCCTTCCCGGCCGCCGCCCTGCGCGGTGCCGTTCTGGCCGCCGCCGTTCTGGCCGTTCGGACCGCCGACCTCGCGACCGTCGTCCGTGATCGGCCGGTTCGGGCTCCCGTTGCCCTCGCGCTGGCCGTCGGGGCAGTTGATCTTGAAGACCTTCACCTTGGGCGAGGGGACCGGAACGTCGCCGGGGATGGTCCACTCGAGCGTGTACGAGCCCTCGGCCAGCCCCAGGGTGTCGGTGTGGCCGGCGCCCTGGGTCAGGGTGATGGTGCCGGTGACGGTGGCGGTGTCGGGGGCCGGGGGCCGCGCCTTGATGGTGTACCCGACGGACGGCAGTTCGCCGAAGTTGGCGGCGTCGAGGTAGAAGCGGCAGGCCACCGGGTCGTCCTTCGAGACGCCCGGGGGGACCTGCTCGCGGTGGATCCTGATGTCACCGGCCTCCCCGACGGCCACGGCGGACGGTGCCGAGAGGCAGGTGAACCCCGCCGCGGCGAGCACCGTGAGGGCCGTGACGCCGAGGCGGGAGCCGAGGGCGGACGGGAGCGTCGAGCTGGACATGCGCATTCCTCCGAGTCAGGACGATTTTCATACAAATCGTTCTTGCACCTGACTCTCTTTCACATCGACGCCCGCGACTGTGGGAGCGCCGCCCGACGCGCCGTCAGACATCGCTCGACCGGCGCAACCCCGTTCCGGACCGGCGCCCGGGCGCCGCCGTCCGCGCCCCCGCGTCCCCGCGCGAGCGCACCGCAACGCCCGACGACAGCAGCAGGAGCACCCCCAGCATCACGAACGGCGCGGCCACCCCCGCGACCCCGGCCACCAGCCCCGCGGCGGCGGGCGCGGCGACCTGGCCCAGCCGGTTGCCGGTGAGGCGCAGCGCGAGCGCGGTGGAACGGGCGCCGTCGGGCGCGGCCTGGACGACGGTCGTCATGGACAGCGGCTGCCCGACCCCGAGGCAGAAGCCGAGCAGCGCGAGGATCACGCCCAGCCCCCGGACCGGCACCGGCAGCGCGATCCCGGCGCACAGCAGGGCCGCCAGCAGACAGGTCACGGTGAGCAGCAGGGTCCGGCCGACCAGCCGCAGCAGGGGGGTGAGCACGAGCCGGCAGGCGATGGAGGCCGCCGCGCGGACGCTGAGCAGCACGCCGATGACGGACGGCGCGATGCCCCGGTGCTCGCCGACCACCGGCAGATAGGCGGTGAGGATGTCGGTCGCGGACAGCACGGACAGGCTGACGAGGATGCCGGCGGGGACGCCCCGGGCGCGCAGGATGCGGCCGACGGGGACGCGTGCGCCCTGCTCCGTACGGGACTTGGGCGCGGTGTCACGGTGTTCGATGCGCCACAGCGAGGTGAACGCGACCGCGCAGCCGGCACCCGCGACCAGCAGGGCGAGCGCGCTGCCGTCCGCCATGTCGTCGCCGCCGATCAGCGCTCCGGCCGCGATCGGGCCGACGAGCTGGCCGAGGGAGGCGCCGATGGTGAAGTGGCCGAAGTTGCGGTCCTGTTCGTGCGGGGCGGACTGCCGGGCGACGAGCGACTGGGAGCCGATGACGAAGCAGAGATGGCCGAGGCCCATCACCCCGCTCCACAGGGCCATCGTCCAGAGGGAGCCGGCGACTCCGCTCAGCACACAGCCGCCGGAGATGAGCACCACGCCGACGGGCAGCAGCGGCGCGCAGCGGCCGTGGTCGGTGCGGCGGCCGAGCGGCACGGCGGCGAAGAGCGGCAACAGCGCGTACACACCGGCGATGACGCCGATCGCCCGTTCGTCCGCGCCCAGCGCGAGGGCCCGGTAGGAGACGGCGGGCCGGGCCATCGACACCGCCCCCTGCGCGAAGCCGAAGGCGATGACGAGACGGAGCAGCCAGCCGCGGTTCCCGCCGGGCCTCACGAGTTCCTCCATGGTCGGCTCAGACGATCCCGAACAGGATGCCCGCGCCCAGGATCGCCAGGCAGGTCAGGGCGGCCCACTTGACCACGAACCGTGTGTGGTCGCCGAACTCGACCTTCGCCATGCCGACGAGGACGTAGACGGCCGGGACGAGCGGGCTCGACATGTGCAGCGGCTGGCCGACGAGCGAGGCGCGGGCCATCTCCAGCGGCGAGACGCCGTGCGCCGCGCCGGCCTCCGCGAGGACCGGCAGGACGCCGAAGTAGAACCCGTCGTTCGACATGAAGTAGGTGAGCGGAAGGCTCAGGACGCCGGTGACGAGGGCCATGTGCGGGCCCATGCCGGCGGGGATGACGTCCACCATCCAGGTGGCCATGTGGTCGACCATGCCGGTGCCCTGGAGGACGCCGGTGAAGACGGCGGCGGCGAAGACCATGCCGGAGACGTTGAGGACGTTGTCGGCGTGGGCGGCGAGGCGGGCCTTCTGGTCCGGGATGTGCGGGAAGTTGACGCTGAGGGCGAGCGCGGCGCCGATCAGGAACAGCACCGGGATCGGCAGCCACTCCATGATCATGGAGGTGAGCAGCGCGACCGTGAGCAGCGCGTTGAACCAGTAGAGCCGGGGGCGCAGGGTGGCGCGGTGCGGGTCGAGGCCCTGGAAGTCGTCGTCCTCGTCGTCCCGCGCGGCGGCGGCCGCGTCGGCGCCCGAGCCCGAGCCGGAACCGCCCTTGCGGACCGGGGACTTGCCGTCGCCGGAGCCGCCGGCGCCCACCAGGACCGTCTCGGTCTCCTGCTGCTCGACCAGCACCTCGTCCAGCGTCAGCGTGCCCAGCCGGGCGCGCTCGCGGCGGCCGAGGACGTAGGACAGGGCGATGACGAAGAGCAGGCCCACGGCCAGGGCCGGGATCATCGGCACGAAGATGTCGCTGGCGTCGAGCTTCAGCGCGGTGGCGGCACGGGCGGTCGGGCCGCCCCAGGGCAGCGTGTTCATCACGCCGTTGGCCATCGCCGCGACACCGGTCATCACGACCAGGCTCATCTTCAGGCGCTTGTACAGCGGGTACATCGCCGAGACGGTGATCATGAACGTGGTGGAGCCGTCGCCGTCGAGGGAGACGATCGCGGCGAGCAGCGCCGTGCCGACGACGATGCGGAGCGGGTCGGCCTTGCAGAACTTCAGGATGCCCCGCACGATCGGGTCGAAGAGGCCGACATCGATCATCACACCGAAGTAGACGATCGCGAACATGAGCATCGCCGCCGTGGGGGCGAGGCCGGTGACGCCGTCGATGACGTAGTCACCGAGCTCGGCGCCCTTCCCGACGAAGACGCAGAACAGTGCCGGGATCAACACGAGCGCCGCGATCGGCGACATCTTCTTCAGCATGATCAGGACCAGGAAGGTCGCGATCATGGCGAAGCCGAGGATGGTCAACATGAATGGATACCTAACGTTCGCCCTTGAACATCCCACCTGGGGGTCGGCGGTGGGTCGACGTTAGGTCCGTCCGAACAGTGTTAACAAGACGTTGACGTGCGAGCAATAAGCGCAAAACTCCAGGTCACAGCTTTGCTCAGCTCAGCGGGCCGCCGCAGGGGCGACGTCCACGGGCACTCCGTTGAGCACCGCGTTGCCCGACAGCGGGTCCAGCAGGCTGCCGTCGAGGAGCTGGTTGACGTTGACGCCGGGGTCGGTGGCGGCGTGCCGGAGGCGGGTGCCGGGGCGGTCGTGGCCCCAGCCGTGCGGCAGGCTGACCACGCCCCGGCGCACGGCGTCGGTGACCTCGGCCGGTGCGATCACCTCTCCCCCGGCGCCCTTGACGCGTACCGGCGCGCCGTCCCGCACGCCGAGCCGTTCGGCGTCCTCGGGATGGATGTGCAGGGTGCAGCGGTTGGTGCCGCCGGTGAGCGCGGGGACGTTGTGCATCCAGCTGTTGTTGGACCGCAGATGGCGCCGGCCGACCAGGACGAGTGCGTCGGGCCGCCGTTCGAGTCCCTCCCGCAGCCGCGGGAGATCGTCGGCGATCGGCTGCGGCAGCAGCTCGATCCGCCCGCTGCGCGTCTTCAGCGGCTGGGGCAGGCGCGAGCGCAGCGGCCCGAGGTCGATGCCGTGCGGGTGGTCGAGCAGCCGGGCGAGCCCGAGTCCGTCCGGGCGGGCGCCGAAGCCGTCGCCGTAGGGGCCGAGGCGCAGCATCAGGTCGAGCCGCCGCTCGGGACCGGTCTCGCCGGTCAGCTGTGCCGCGAGTTCGCGCGGGTCGCGGCCGTGCACGGGCGAGTGGGGTTCCTTCACCGCCTTGCCGAGGGTCTGGTCGATGACCAGGTCGTCCACGGCGGACGGCTCGGCGCCGTGCATGCCGGTGGCGGCCAGGGTCAGCCGGGCCAGGATCTCGGTCTCGGCCATCCGGCCGGGTTCGAGGGGGACGGCCGGGCGGCTGTAGCGGACCTGGTTGCGCACCGCGAGGGTGTTGAAGGCGAAGTCGTGGTGCGGGCTCTGCGAGGGCGGCGGCGGGGGCAGCACCACGTCGGCGTGCCGGGAGGTCTCGTTCAGGTACGGGTCGACGCTGACCATGAAGTCGAGGGAGCCGAGCGCCTTGTCGAGCCGGTCGCCGTCCGGGGCGGACAGGACGGGGTTGGCGGCCACGACGACGAGCGCGCGGACCGGCTCGCCCTCCTCCGTCGTGGTGTCCATCTCCTCGGCGAGCGCCGACAGCGGGAGTTCCCCCTTGGCCTCCGGATGCCGGCTCACCCGGGAGTGCCAGCGCGCCAGCCGGAAGCCGTGGCCGGGGCCGGCCGGCCGGGGCGTGCGGTCGGTGGCGGCCTGCGGGAAGAGCGCGCCGCCCGGCCGGTCCAGGTTGCCGGTGAGGATGGTGAGGACGTCGACGAGCCAGCTGGCCAGGGTGCCGTAGGGGACCGTGCAGCTGCCGATGCGGCCGTAGACGGCGGCGGTGGGGGCGGCGGCGAGTTCGCGGGCCAGGGTGCGGATGAGCGAGGCGTCCACGTCACACGCGGCGGTGACCGCTTCGGGGGTGAAGTCCGCCACGGCTTCCGCGAGTTGCGCGAGGCCGTCGAGATGCGGGGCCGACGCGCCGGGATCGACGAGGTGTTCCTCGAAGAGCACCTGGGCCATGGCGGCGAGCAGCAGCGCGTCCGTGCCCGGCCGGATGGCGATGTGCCGGTCCGCGAGCTTCGCGGTGCGGGTGCGGCGCGGGTCGATGACGGTGAGGGTTCCGCCGCGGGCCTTGAGCGCCTTGAGCTTGCCGGGGAAGTCGGCGGCGGTGCACAGACTCCCGTTGGACTCCAGGGGGTTGGCGCCGATGAGCAGGAGATGGTCGGTGTGGTCCAGGTCCGGCACGGGGATCGCGTTGGCGTCGCCGTACAGCAGGCCGCTGGAGACGTGCTTGGGCATCTGGTCGACCGTGGAGGCGGTGAAGAGGCTGCGGGTACCGAGGCCGGCGATCAGCACGGGCGGGTAGAGCGCGCCGGCCATGGTGTGCACGTTCGGGTTGCCGAGGACGACTCCGACGGAGTGCGCCCCGTACCGCTCGACGACCGGCCGGATCCCGGCGGCCACGGCGTCGAAGGCCTCCTCCCAGGTGGCCTCGCGCAGCTCGCCGTCCCGGCGCACCAGGGGCGTCCGCAGCCGGTCGGGGTCGCCGTCCACGGCGCCGAAGGAGGCGCCCTTGGGGCAGATGAAGCCCTTGCTGAAGACGTCCTCCCGGTCGCCGCGGGCGCCGGTGACCTTCGTCCCCTCGATGGTGAGCGTCAGCCCGCAGGTGGCCTCGCACAACGGGCAGATTCGCAGGGCGGTGCGGGACACGGGTCCTCCTGGGGGCGGCATTGCCATCTCCCGGCGAGCATACCGAGCGGTATGCCCGATGGGGAGGGGGCGGCGGCCGTCAGTCCAGAGTCCGTGCCAGATACGCCCGCAGCAGCAGCCGCGCCTCCTCGATCACTTTCGGATCGCCCTCCGGATCCACCCGGAAGGCCAGCTGGACGAGGGTGTCCGCGGTCTCCACGGCGATCAGGAAGACGCGGCGCAGATCGTCGTCCGGTTCGCGGACCAGGTAGTCGCCGAGCAGCTCGGTGAGGCGGTCGGCGACCCGGTGGTTGGGTTCCGCGTGCCGGGCGCCGACCGGGATCTGGTTGCCGAAGTCGACGAGCGAGAACCCGGGCGCGGTGTGCTTCATGGCCAGGTACTCGTCGAGCACGGCGTCCATGGCGGCCCGCCAGTCGCCCCGGCGGGCGCTCTTCAGCCGCTCGGTGACGCGCTCGGAATAGCGTTCGAGGTTGCGCTGCGCCAGCGCGTCGGCCATCTGCCGCTTGTTGCCGAAGAAGCGGTAGACGGAGCCGATGGGGACACCGGCGCGCTCGGCGACGGCCCGGGTGCTCAGGCCGTCGTAGCCGACCTCGTCCAGCAGGTCGGCGCAGGCGTCGAGGATTCTGGTCAGCCGTTCGGCGCTGCGCCGCTGCACGGGCGCACGACGGAGCGATGTCGCTTGGGGCACGGAGCTCATGATGCCTTTCCGTCGCGTCGGGGTGAACCTCACCCCTCGGTACGGAGAAAGATGCCTGATGCACTCAACGGGGGCCGCCACGGCGGGAGGCGCTCAGGGGGAGGGCGCCGACGCCGTGATGAACGCCGTGCTCTCCACCGGCTTGCCGTCCACCGCCCACACCGTGCCGTCGTCCGCGCACAGCCGGGCGGTGACCTGGTGGGTGCCGTGCGGGAGGTAGCCGGCCGGGATGCGGTAGGACGGGGTGCGCAGGTCGGCGACCGGCTGGTCGTCGACGTAGAGCCGGGCGGCGCCGCGGCCGTGGGCCGCCCCCGCCGTCGCCGGGGCGGGCGTGAACCGGAAGTTCTGCACCTTCAGGCGGACGTCCCAGCTCCCGTCGGCCTCGGGCTCCACCTCGACACCGACCTCGGGTGCCCCCTTCTTCTCCACCTCGCGGTAGTGCCGCCCTTCGTCGTCCGTGTCCTTCAGGATCCTGCCCACCGGCGAGGGGGAGACGGACGCCGTGCTCGACGCGTCCCCCCGCTCGGGGGAGTCACTGGTGCCGCAGCCCGCGGATCCGGTCAGCAGCAGGACACAGACCGCGGGCACGGCGAGGCTTCCGCGCGTCCACGACATGCGGGGGAGCGTAGAACAACGGACCGACACGCGGATCCCCCTGGAGTCTGGTTCCGGCCGTCTTGATCGTCCTTCAGGAGGAGGACCGGCGCACCTCTTGCGCCGGGGAAATCGCAATCCTACGGTGATGCATAGGAATCAGCAGGCGCACCCGCGGGGCGCCGGAGGGAGCGAACATGAGCAGCGGGGACGCACGCAAGACGGCCGAGGGCCTGACCTATCTCTCCGGGTTCGGCAACGAGCACGCCTCCGAGGCCGTGCCGGGGGCCCTGCCCGACGGCCGCAACTCACCGCAGCGCGCGCCCCTCGGCCTGTACGCGGAACAGCTCAGCGGCACGGCGTTCACCGAGCCGCGCGCCCACAACCGCCGCTCGTGGCTCTACCGGATCCGTCCGTCGGCCGCGCACCCCGCGTTCACCCGCGTCGACGACGGCGCGCTGCGCACCGGGCCCTTCGCCGAGACGGTCCCCGACCCGAACCGGCTGCGCTGGGACCCGCTGCCCGAGCCGCCGGCCGGCACGGACTTCCTGGCCGGCCTGTGGACCCTCGGCGGCAACGGCGACGCCACCCAGCGCACCGGCATGGCCGTGCACCTGTACCACGCGAACGCCTCCATGGACCGCGTGTTCAGCGACGCCGACGGCGAGCTGCTGATCGTCCCGGAGGAGGGCGGGCTGCTGCTGCGCACGGAGTTCGGGCGGCTGCACGCCGAGCCCGGCGAGGTGGTGCTGATCCCGCGCGGGATCCGCTTCCGCGTCGACCTGCTGGACGCCTCGGCCCGCGGCTACGTCTGCGAGAACTACGGCGCCGCCTTCCGCCTCCCCGACCTCGGCCCGATCGGCGCCAACGGCCTCGCCAACCCCCGTGACTTCCGCGCGCCCGTCGCCGCCTTCGAGGACGTCGAGGGCCCGGTGGAGGTCGTCAACAAGTACTGCGGCCACCTCTGGAGCGCCACGTACGACCACTCACCGCTCGACGTGGTCGCCTGGCACGGCAACCATCTGCCGTACGTCTACGACCTGCGCCGCTTCAACGTCATCGGGACCATCTCGTACGACCACCCGGACCCGTCGATCTTCACCGTGCTGACCGCCCCGACCGACACCCCCGGCCTGGCCGGCGTCGACTTCGTGGTCTTCGCCCCGCGCTGGCTGGTCGGCGAGGACACCTTCCGGCCGCCGTACTTCCACCGGAACGTGATGAGCGAGTACATGGGCCTGATCGAGGGCGCCTACGACGCCAAGACGGCCGGAAAGGGCGGCTTCGTGCCGGGCGGCGGCTCGCTGCACAACATGATGTCGGCGCACGGCCCGGACCGGGAGACCTTCGACCGGGCGAGCGCCGCCGAGCTGGGCCCGCAGAAGATCGACGACGGGCTGGCGTTCATGTTCGAGACCCGCTGGCCGATCGCCCTCACCCCGCACGCGGCCGGGGCGGACCACCTCCAGCGGCGCTACGACGACGTCTGGCAGGGCCTGGAACGCCACTTCCGGCCGTCCGGCGGAACATTGCACTGAACGGTGCCGACCGGTACGGATAGCCCGTGACCTCTTTCGCCCCGGACTCGATCGTCCTCACCCGAAAGCTGCCGCTCTGGTACCAGGTGTCGCAGTCGCTGCGCGCCTCGATACTCGGCCGCTCGCCGCAGGACCCGCTCCGACTGCCCACCGAGGAGCAGTTGGCGGGTCACTACGGGGTGAGTGTGCTGACCATGCGGCAGGCGCTGAAGGAACTGGAGGACGAGGGGCTGATCAGCCGGCACCGCCGGCGGGGCACGTTCATCGAGCCGAGCGCGCGGCGCGGCGCACCGGTCCGCCTGCTCGGCTCGGTCGACGCGATCGTGGCCCAGCAGTCCGCGATGACGACGGAGCTTCTCGACCACGGCCGTTCGGCCGTCCCCGCCGAAGTCGCCGAGCACTTCCCGGACCTGGCCGAGGTGGCGACCTACCACCGGCTGCGGAGCGACGAGAACACGGGCGAGCCGACCAACCACGCCCGCAACTACGTCCGTCCCGAACTCGCCGCCCGGATCGACCCCGACGACCTGGTCCGCCGGCCCATGACGAAGGTGCTGCGGGACCTCGTGGGCGTGGAGATCAGCCGGATCACGGACACGGTCGAGGCCCGGCTGGCGGACCCGGAGACCGCGCAACTGCTCCGGGTCCCGCTGCTCAGCCCGATCCTGCACTACACGGGCGTCATCTACGACCCCGCAGGCCAGGTCCTCGACGTGGCCGTCATCCACTACCGGGGCGACCGCTTCTCCTTCACGGTCACCCTCGACGCGACGTGACGGGCCGCGGGTGAGCCGTCGTACGATGCCCGGCGTGACGCCCGACGACGCTCCGCCGCTGGCGGACCTCATGCCGTGGTCCGTCGCACCGCCGCGGCTCGGCCGGGGGTGGCCGACGGACCCCGACCCGGCTTCCCTGAAAGCCCGCTGGAACGCCCTGCTGAAGGCCGAGGGCGCCGACCGCGAGGCCCTCTTCGAGCCGACCCGCGCACGCACCCTGCACACGGCGGTCGGGCAGTTGCCCGGCCGGCCCGGCGGCACGGAGAGGCTCGCCCGCGCCTCGGGCCCCTGCCCGGCGCCGGTACGGGTGCTGACCGGCCCCTTCGACGAGCACTGGCTCATCCCCGACCACCGGCTGATCGACGCGGCCCGCCCGGAGCTGTGGCGGGTGGCGGACGAGCACCAGGTCTTCGTGGTGGAGACGCCGTCCCCGCCGGGGCCGCCGCTGCTGGCGACCTCCCTGATCCCGCTGGCCCGCCCCGGCCGGGTCCGCCCGCTGTACCGGCGTCCCGGCGGCACGGAACCCAACCTGGCGCCGGGCCTGCTGGAGCACCTCGGCCACTCCCCCGATCCGGTGGACTTCCTGGCCTGGACCCTGACCGCCGTCCGGCCCGACCTCACCGTCCCGCTCCCCCGGGACCCCGGACTCTGGGCCCGGGGCGTGGAGCTGGGCCGCCGCGCCCTGTGGCTCCTCCGCCGCGACGGCGAACGCCCCCGGCTCCCGGGCGGCCGGCGCCCCTACGTCCGCGCGCCGCTGCCCGACCGGCCCCTGACGCTGCACTACGACCGCGACGAGGAGACCCTGCACCTCGACGGCGGCCGTGTCTCCCCGGTCCCGCCGGCCGCCTGGGACTTCGCGGCGGGCGGGGTCCGCGTCCTGGAGCAGTGGTTCGCGGCCCGGACGGCGGAGCCCGGGCCGGGCACGCTGGCCGCGATCCGCCCGACGGCCTGGCCTCAGGCCTGGACCTCCGAACTCCTCGAACTCATCACGGTGCTGGCGCTGTTCGCGGAAGCGCGCGCACAGCAGGAGGCTTTGACGGTGCCGGACACGATCACGGCGAAGGAGCTGCGCGCGGCGGGGGTCCTGCCGGTCCCGGACGGCGCACGCCACCCGGCGACGGTCCTCGACCACCACGAGGAGGGCCCGGAGGGCCAGTTCGCGCTGATCTAGCATCCACTGCATGGACCAGAGCCCCCCGCCGCTGCCGCCGCCCCTGGAGGGCCTCACCGTCGTCGCCGTCGAGCAGGCCGTGGCGGCCCCGTTCGCCACCCGGCAGCTCGCCGATCTCGGCGCCCGGGTGATCAAGGTGGAGCGGATCGACGGAGGTGACTTCGCCCGCGGCTACGACACGGCCGCAGGCGGTCTCGCCTCGCACTTCGTCTGGTGCAACCGGGGCAAGGAGTCCATCGCGCTGGACCTGAAGGACCCGCGCGGCCTGGACGTCGTACGGCGGCTGATCGGCGACGCGGACGTGTTCGTGCAGAACCTCGCGCAGGGGGCGGCGGCCCGGCTGGGCCTGGACGCGGCCACCCTGTGCGCGGCGCATCCAAGACTGGTCGCCGTCGACATCTCCGGGTACGGGGCGAGCGGCCCGTACGCGGACAAGCGGGCGTACGACATGCTCGTCCAGTGCGAGGCGGGGCTGGTGTCGGTGACCGGGACGCCGGAGCAGCCGGTGAAGGCGGGGATCCCGGCGGCGGACATCGCGGCGGCCATGTACGCCTTCTCGGGGGTGCTGGCGGCGCTGGTGCGGCGGGGCACGACCGGGCGCGGCGGACCGGTGGAGGTGTCGATGCTGGAGGCGCTCGCGGAGTGGATGGGGCATCCGCTGCACCACACGATGCACGGCGGAGCCGCCCCGGCCCGCACCGGCCTCGCCCACGCGGTGATCGCGCCCTACGACGCCTACCCCACCGCCGACGGCGGACGGGTGCTGCTCTCCGTGCAGAACGACCGGGAGTGGCGACGGCTGGCCGAACAGGTCGTCGGCCGGCCCGAGGCGGGGGCGGATCCGGCGTACGCGACGAACGCGGCAAGGGTGCTGAACCGGGACCGCACGGACGCGCTGGTGGCCGGAGCACTGGGCGCCCTGGACACCGACGAGGCGCTGGCGCGGCTGGAGGGCGCGGGCATCGCGTGCGCACGCCTGAGGGATCTGCACGAACTGGCCGAGCATCCGCAGCTGGCGGCCCGTGAGCGGTGGCGGGAGGTGGGGACGCCGGTCGGACCGCTGCGGGCGCTGCTGCCCCCGATCACGCTGCCGGGCGGGGCGGAGGCACGGATGGGAGACGTGCCCGCGCTCGGGGAGCACACCGAAGCGCTGCTGCGTGCCGTGGGGATGACGGACGAGGAGATCGCAGCGCTGCGCCGGGACGGTGTGGCCGCCTGAGCGCGGGACTCAGCGAGTGAGGACGCGCCGGCCGGTCAGTGCTTGTTGCCTCCGAACAGCGAACGCCGCAGTCGGCGCAGCGGCGCGAAGAGCGAGACGCGGCTCACCCGTGCCCGCGTCGTCCTGGGCCCGTGGCCACGCGCGGGTTCACGCGCGGTCAGCTCCCGCATGAGCGAGGTCGCCTCGAGCGTCTCGCGCTGCGGTATGGCGGGTCCTGCCAGCACCGAGAGATGGCGGTCGAGGCGCGAACTGGTCGCACTGCTCCCGCAGGTGATCGCAGGGACCCTCGCCCTGCTGTGCATCGTTATCTGTTCCATGTCACTCCCCACCCGTACGAGTCCACCCGGCCCGGGCAGGGTAACCCTATCGCCCCGTCGAGGCACACATGTATCGAGCTCACAGGATTCACCTTCCCCGTAAGGGGGTTGACGACTCCTTCCCGATTACTCTCCGAATCCAACCGATTTCAGGGTGAGTTGGACAAGTGGCTGCGTAGTGGGCTGTGGTGATCCCCCGTCGGGCTCGACCGTCACAGCGAGTGACGTCGCGACCTTGTCGAGACCGGTGGCGACCAAGGGCGTGTCGCCCTCGAAGAGCCCGAGGGAGCGCGGTTGCGCGTCGGGGCGCATGAGCCACAGCTGATGCACCTGTCCGGTGGGCAGCTCGCCGTATCCGCTCAGGGTGACCACCGCCTCTCCCTCCGCGGCGGAGGCGACCACTCCGATACTGCGGCCCTGCGCGTCCTTCCCGGCGCTCGCCCGTGCGTCGGGAGCTGCGAGAACGTGGGCGATCTCACGCGCCCGGGCCCGCTCGGCGTTCAGTTCGTCCTGGGCGCGGCCGGCCTGCACGGCGAAGAGCGAGGCGACGACGAGGGCCGCCGCCGCGGTGGCCGTCGCGAACGGCACGAACAGCGGTCGGCGCGCGCGGGGCGCACGGGAGCGTCCGGGCGGCGGCTGCGTGCCCCAGACGTGCGGCGGCAGTTGGGGCGCGCGCTCCCTGCCCGGCGCGCGGGAGGGCTCCTGCGGCGTCCTCTGCACGGCCGCCAGAACCCGGCTGCGCAGGTGGGCCGGCGGCTGCGCGGCCTGGGACCAGGCGAGCCGGACGGCGTCCTCGGCCAGCTCCCGCACCTCGGCGGAGCAGCGGTCGCAGCCCGTCAGATGCTTCTCGAAGCGGCGGCGTTCGTCGGGTTCGAGGGCGTCCAGCGCGTAGGGGGCGGCCAGCGAGTGCAGGTCCTCGCGGCGGAACAGGCCGAGCACACTCATGCGGCACCTCCCAGGCAGTCGCGCAGCCGCGTGAGTCCGTCACGCATCCGGGTCTTCACCGTGCCCAGCGGCAGCGACAGCCGGTCGGCCACCTCACGGTACGTGTAGCCGTCGTAGTAGGCGAGGGTGACGGACTGACGCTGGAGCGCGGTCAGCCGGTCGAGGCAGCGGCGGACCAACTGGCGTTCCAGGCCCGCCTCGACCTCCTCGGCCACCTGGTCGAAGGCGGGGTCGTGATAGCGCGACGCCTCGCGCTGCTCCCGGTCCACCGCCGCCCGCGCGCTGCGCACCCGGTCGACGGCCCGGCGGTGCGCGAGGGTGAGGATCCAGGAGAGGGCGCTGCCCCGGCTCGGGTCGAAGCGGCCGGCCGAGCGCCAGGTCTCCAGGAGCACCTCCTGGGCGACCTCCTCCGACTGTGCGGGATCCCTGACGACCCGGCGCACGAGCCCGAACACGGGCCCCGACACCAGTCCGTAGAGCTGTTCGAATGCGCGCTGGTCGCCCCCAGCCACGAGCACCATGAGCTCGTCCGCCTCCATGCGGTCCCCCTCCCTGCGGCCGCCACACCCGGGCCGCCCCGTCACACCAGGCATTCGCAACGAACACACCTCCGGATGGGGGGTACGTATCGAAGGGCCGAAAACGCGGGTGAGCAGGAAAGAAAAAGTTTTTGGGATTCGACCAATCCGAAACCACCCACCGCTCCGTATCACTGTCCGTCAGGCAACTTGGCACAGAGGACGGACGGCATGACAGCTTTCTCCAGGAGCGGCAACGGACGCAGGAGCGTCGCGACCCTCGTCTGCGGTGCGTTGGCCGCCGGGGGGCTCGCTGCCGCCGGCGTGGCCACGCTGGTGCCGGGGGCGGCCTACGCCTCCAGCCACCGCGAGGCCCCCCTCATCTCGGGCACCCCCCAGTACGACAACACCGACGTGTACGCCTTCGTGAGCCCGGACCACCCGGACACGACGACGATCGTCGCCAACTGGATCCCCTTCGAGGAGCCGGCCGGCGGTCCCAACTTCTTCCCGTTCGCCGAGGACGCCCAGTACGACCTGCACATCGACAACAACGGTGACGCGAAGGAGGATCTGACCTTCCGCTACACCTTCAAGACGCACGTGAAGAACAAGAAGACGTTCCTCTACAACACGGGCGTCGTCGAGAGCCTCGACGACGCCGACCTGAACGTCACGCAGACGTACGACCTCGAACTCATCAAGTCGAAGAAGGGGAAGGTCGAGCACGAGACGAAGATCGCGGACGACGTGCCGGTGGCGCCGTCGAACGTGGGCAAGGCCTCGATGCCGCACTACTCGAAGCTGCGCGACCAGGCGATCTACAAGCTCTCCAGCGGCGCCAAGACCTTCGCGGGTCAGGCCGACGACCCGTTCTTCCTGGACCTGCGCGTCTTCGACCTGCTGTACGGCGGTGACCTCTCCGAGGTCGGCAACGACACGCTCAAGGGCTACAACGTCAACTCGATCGCGCTGCAGGTCCCGAACGACATGATCGCCGAGTCGGAGCACCAGCCGATCGTCGGCATCTGGTCGACGACCCAGCGCGAGAACGCCCAGGGCCACTACTCGCAGGTCTCGCGGCTCGGCATGCCGCTGGTCAACGAGGTCGTCAACCCCATCAAGGACAAGGACAAGTTCAACGCGTCCGAGCCGAAGGACGACGGGCAGTTCCTCAAGAACGTCACCAACCCCGAGCTGCCCAAGCTCATAGAGGCGATCTACAAGATCAAGGCGCCGGCCGAGCCGCGCAACGACCTCGTCGACGTGTTCCTGAAGGGCGTCAAGGGGCTCAACCAGCCGCCGTACGTGACGCCTTCGGAGGAGCTGCGCCTCAACACCTCGATCAAGCCGACCGCCAGCCCCAAGCGGCTGGGCGTCCTCGACGGTGACAACGCGGGCTTCCCGAACGGCCGTCGCCTCACCGACGACGTGATCGACGCCTCGCTCCAGGTCGTCGAGGGTGAGCTGGTCGGTTCCAAGAACGACCTCGGTGACGCGGTCGACAAGAACGACAAGTCCTTCGAGAAGGCCTTCCCCTACGTGGCCCTGCCCACCGAGGGCTCGCGCGGCGCGACCGCCAAGAGCGGCGCCGACGTCCGCAGCCAGCTCGGTGACGCCCTCACGGGCTCCGACAGCAACACCACGCTGATCGCGTCCTCCGCGGGCGCCGGCGCGGCGGGCATCCTCCTCATCGGCGGCGGCCTGATGTGGTGGCGCGGGCGGCGGCGGGCCTACTAGGCCCTCCTCCCGGACGGGGCCCCACCGGCCCCGTTCCCGAGCGGGCCGGGGAGAATCCTGCGCTCCCCGGCCCGCCTCACAGACTGGCGCGGCCCGCGTACTCATCCCCCACGGCGCGGGCCGCGCCATCCCCACGCGAGCAGGCTGAACGACCCCAGGCGACCTAGGAGAGGGCATGTCCCCGCGGACGAACGACGGCGAACCGGAGCCCACCCGACCGGCCTCCGCCCGACCGGCGCCGGCCTCCGGCACACCGGACTGCGGCACACCGGCTTCCGACGGACCGCTCGCCGACGCACCGGTCACCGACGGACCGCTCGCCGACGTACCGGTCACCGACGCAGCGGTCACCGACGGACCGCTCGCGGGCCCGGAGTCCGGAGCCGACGCCGGGGCCGGAACCGACTCCGCAACCGTCGTCCGTCCCGAGGCGGATGCCGATGCGGCTGCCGGTGCCGATGCGAATGCGGCTTCTGGTGCCGAGGCAGGTGACCGTGACGGTGGCGGGCTCACCGCCGGTGGTGACGAACGGGTGGCCGCGGTACGGCGTGCCGGGGCCGCCGGGCGCCGGTGGCGGGCCGCTCAGCTCAGCGCCTGCGCGGCCATGCTGGCCGTCGCGCTCACCGCCGGGGCGGTCGCCCTCGGAGCGGTGCGGGACGGACAGGACATCCCCGTGTCGACCGCCGCGGCGGTCTCCCCCGGGCTGCTCGCCGGCGGGAACCTCGACTCGGCCATCACCGCGCTCCAGACCCATCTCCGGTCGCAGCCGAAGGACTTCGGCGGCTGGGCCACCCTCGGGCTCGCCTACGTCGAGCAGGCCCGCACCAAGGGCGACCCCTCCCGCTACCCGCAGGCCGAGCAGGCCCTGAAGCGCTCCCTGTCGCTGCGCGCCGACAACGACCAGGCGCTGGCCGGCCGGGCCGCCCTCGCCGCCGCCCGGCACGACTTCGCCGAGGCCCTGGCCCTGGCCGACCGGGCGCTGGCGCAGAACCCCTACAACGAGCGGGCCCTGTGCTCCCGCGTCGACGCCCTGGTCGAACTCGGCCGCTACGACGACGCCGAGGAGGCCGCGCGGACGGCCGACGAACGGCGGCCCGGCGTACCGGTGTTCACCCGCTACGCGTACGTGCACGAACTGCGCGGCGACGTCACCACGGCCCGCCGGGTCCTGGAGCGGGCCCTCGCCGCGTCGACAGCACCCGGCGACATCGCCTACGTGGCCGCCCAGCTCGGTCAACTCGCTTGGAACCAGGGCGACTACGCCACCGCTCTCACCGACTACGCCCGTGCGCTCGCCGCCGACGAGAACTACCTCCCCGCGTTGGAGGGCCGGGCCCGCGCCCAGGCGGCGAGCGGCCGGCAGGCCGAGGCGGTCGAGGGGCTGGAGCTCATCGTCGCCCGCTATCCGCTCCCCGGACCGCTGGTGGAGCTCGGCGAGCTGTACGAGGCCCGGGGCGGCGAGGGCGACACGGCGAAGGCCGAGAACCAGTACCTCCTCGTCGACGCGTGGACGGCCATCGCCCGCGCCAACGGCGTCAACGCCGACCTCGACACCGCGCTCGCCGCGGCCGACCACGGCGACCGGGCGACGGCCCTGCGCGCGGCCCGCGACGACTGGTCCCGCCGCCACACCGTGCACACGGCGGACGCGCTCGCCTGGGCCCTGCACGTCAACGGCAAGGACGCCGAGGCCCTCCCCTACGCGCGGCAGGCCACGGCCACCGGCTATCGCAACGCGTCCTTCCTCTACCACCGCGGGATGATCGAGAAGGCCGCAGGACATCCCGCCGACGCCCGTACCCACCTCGCCGCCGCCCTGAAGCTGAACCCCGGCTTCTCCCCGCCGGGCGCCCGCGAGGCCCGTACGGCACTCGGGACGCTGGAGGCGGGCAAGTGATCTCCCGTCGTCTGCTGGCCTCCTGCGCGGCCGTGTTCACGGCCGGGTGCGCGCTCGCGCTGGTCCCTTCCGCCGACGCGAGCGCGCATCCCCTCGGCAACTTCACCGTCAACCGCTACGACGGACTCGTCGTGGCCCCCGGACAGCTCCGCGTCGACCACGTCGAGGATCTCGCCGAGATCCCGGCGACCCAGGCGAAGCCGGACATCGAACGGCTCGGGATGACCGAGTGGGCCCGGCAGCGCTGCGCGACGGCCGCGGCCGGCAGCAGGCTCACCGTCGACGGCCGGGCCGTGACCCTCACGGCCGGCGCCGGCAAGGCGGTCGTACGGCCCGGTCAGGCGGGGCTCGACACGCTGCGCGTGGAATGCCGGCTGACGGCTCCGCTGCCCGCCACGTCCGGCGAGGACACCGTCTCTCTCGCCTTCCACAGCGAGGGCGCCTCCTCCGGGCCCGGCTGGCGCGAGATCACCGCGCGCGGCGACCGGATGACGCTCGCCGGATCCGACGTGCCGAAGAAGTCGCTCTCGTCGGAACTCACGAGCTATCCCAAGGAGTTGCTCTCCTCGCCCGCCGACACCTCGACGGCTTCGGTACGGGTGCGTCCCGGGGGCGCGGCGCTCGTGGAGGAGGACCGGGACGCGCCGGCCGCCTCCGTGCTGCCGCGGGGCGCCGACCGCTGGACCCGGGCGCTGGACGACCTGGTCGCCCGGCAGGACCTGACCGTCGGCTTCGCCGCGCTGGCCCTGGTGATCGCCGTCGGCCTCGGCGCGATGCACGCGGTCGCCCCGGGGCACGGCAAGACCCTCATGGCCGCGACGGCCGCCGCCCGGGGCGGCAGGGCCCGGATGAAGGACGTCCTTCCGCTGGCCGCCTCCGTCACGGTCACCCACACCCTGGGCGTCGTCGCCCTCGGTCTTCTCGTCACCGCCGGTTCGGCCGCGGCGCCTTCGGTGATCGCCTGGCTGGGCCTGGCGAGCGGCGCGCTGGTGCTCTTCGCGGGCGCGACCCTCGCACGCCGGGCCTGGCGCGGCCGGGGCCCCGGCACTCCGCACGGACACACCCACCCGCATCCGCATCCGCACCCTCATCCACACCCGCACCCGCACCCGCACGGCGGCGGCCCGCACGCCCACGAGCCCGCGCAGGCCCTCGACCGTCAACTCGCCCTGGTCGGCGCCCCCACCCCGCACACCCATGCCCATCCGGACCCCGGGCACGACCACGACCACGACCACGACCACGACCACGACGGCGACCGTCGACACCAGCACGATCACGATCACGGCCACGACCACGACGAGGACCACGGCCACCGGCACGCACACGGTCGCCCCCTCACGCACACCCACGGCGGCCACACCCACACCCACGCCGTCGCCCCGACGCTGCGCGGCACGCTGCTCCTCGGCTTCGCCGGCGGCATGGTCCCCAGTCCGTCCGCCGTGGTCGTGCTGGTCGGCGCGGCGGCGCTCGGGCACGCCTGGTTCGGGCTGCTGCTCGTCGTCGCGTACGGCGTAGGGCTCGCGCTGACTCTGACCGCCGCCGGGTTCGCCGTCGTCAGGCTGGGCGCGGGCGCGACCCGCCTGCTGGACCGGCGGCCGCGCTGGACGGCCCACCCGGTGGTGACGCTGCTGCGCCGCAACCTGCCCCTGTGGTCCGCGTTCCTCGTCGTCGCCCTCGGCGCGGGACTGGTGCTCAAGGGGGCCGCATCCGTACTCGGCTGAGCTACGTTTGTGGGGTTGCGGAGGTTTTCGCCCGGATACGAAGAGCGAAATGGGGGCGCGGTGTCCGAAGAACCGGGCAGTGAACGTCTGATCGCGGGCCGCTACCGCCTGCTGACCCCGCTGGGCGAGGGCGGCATGGGCACGGTGTGGCGCGCCCGTGACGAGGTGCTGCACCGCGAGGTCGCCGTCAAGGAGGTCCGTGCCCCGCACGGACTGGCGGCCTCGGACGTCGAGCGGATGTACGCACGGCTGGAGCGCGAGGCCTGGGCCGCGGCCCGGGTCGCGAACCGGAACGTCGTCACGGTGTACGACGTGGCCACGCAGGACGGGCGGCCGTGGATCGTCATGGAGATCGTGCGCGGGATCTCCCTCGCCGAGCTGCTGGACGCCGAGGGCCCGCTCGAACCGGCACGGGCCGCGCACATCGGCGCCGAGGTGCTGTCCGCGCTGCGGGCCGCGCACGAGGCCGGGGTGCTGCACCGCGACGTGAAACCGGCGAACGTGCTGATGTCGAACGACGGCCGGGTCGTGCTCACCGACTTCGGGATCGCGACCGTCGAGGGGACCTCGGCGCTGACGATGACCGGCGAGGTCATCGGCTCCCCCGAGTTCCTCGCGCCCGAGCGGGCGCTGGGGCGCACACCGGGGCCCGAGTCGGACCTGTGGTCGCTGGGCGTGCTGCTGTACGCGGCGGTGGAGGGCAACTCGCCCTTCCGCCACGACACTCCGCTGAGCACCCTGCGCGCGATCGTCGACGAGGAGCTGCCGCCGCCGCGCCGGGCCGGGCCGCTCGCGCCCGTGATCGAGGGGCTGCTGCGCAAGGATCCGGCCGAGCGGCTGCCCGCCGACCGGGCCGAGCAGGACCTGCGGCTCGTCGCCGCGGGCGGCGCCCCGCACGGCGACACGCTGCGTTCGACGCCACCGGCGCCGTTCGCGCCGTATCCGCCGACGGTCTCGACCCCGGCCGAGCCGTTCCGCCAGCAGCCGTCGGACCCGACGCCGCCCCGGTCCTGGTCGGCCGCCCCGGCGACGACCGGCCGCTCGGAGCCGCCGGACCGGAGCCGGCGCGCCGGTGTGGTCCTCGTCGCCGGCGTGGTGGTGCTGGCGCTGGCCGTCGCCGGGCTGACGTACGGGCTGCTGAACGGCGACGACGACGGCGGCGACGCGGGCGGCGGGGTCACCAACAGCGCCACGGACGTGGTGAGTTCGCCGGCGACGCAGCCGGAGACGAGCAAGGAGGCGAGCGCGTCGCCGAGCCCGAGCCCGAGTCCGAGCGAGAGCGAGAGCTCCGAGGCCCCGGCGCAGACCGTCTCGGTCAGCGTCGCCGGCTCGCACACGGACTACTCCGGCAGCTGTCCGCCGCCGGACGGGGACGCGCCCGCCTTCACCGCGACGATCACGGTGGGGCGGCTGCCCGCGACGGTGTCCTACCGCTGGGTGTCGAAGGACGGCGAGCTCTCCGGGCAGACCTGGAAGACGCTCGACTTCTCGTCCGGTGGCGGGAAGTCCCGGCAGGACAAGGTGATCGTGTCGACGTACGCCGAGAGCGGGACGTACGAGAACGCGATCTCCGTCGAGGTCCGGGACCCGGTGCGGACGACGTCCAACTCGGTGCCGTTCTCGGTCACCTGCGCGACGGAGACCCCGCCGGACGGGGCCTCCCCCTCGCCTTCTGTCTCGGAGTGACGGAGCTGACGGAGCCGGTGGATCAGGCGGCGCTGTTCAGGACCGGCAGGTAGCCACCCGACTGGCCGGACGCGGTCGGGTGGTACGACTCACCGATGTTCAGCCAGTTGAGGCTGTGCAGCCAGGAACTGCCGGAGCAGATCTCGTGGCCGCTGAACGGGGTGCGGACGTCGCCGAAGACGAAGCCGTGGGCGGCGGCGCGCCTGGCGGTCGCGGCGTCGAGGTAGTCGGCCGCGTTGTTGATGGCGGAGCGCTTGGTCTCGGACAGGCCCAGGCAGACCGTGCCGAGCTGGTAGAAGCGGGGGTAGCCGATGACGACGACGCGTGCGTTGGGCGCCTTGGCGCGGATCGAGGAGTAGACGGTGTCGAGCCGGCCGGGGAGCGTCGAGTCGACGTAGGCCCTGGCCGTGTTGATGCGGGACAGACAGGTGCTGTCGGAGCCGGTGACGCAGGTCGTCATGACGTCGGCGAAGCCCGCGTCGTTGCCGCCGACGGTGATGGAGACCAGGCCGGTCGAGGAGTTCAGGCCGCCGAGCTGACTCGCCAGAACTTCATCCGTTCGCGCGCCGGAACAAGCCGCGAAGGTGAACGACGAGGGGCCGTGGGCGGCGTTCCAGAGGTACGGGTACGCCTTGGTGCTGCGCTTGCAGTTGCCGCTCGAGCTGATGTAACTGCCCGCGCCGACACCGGAGGAGTAGGAGTCCCCCAGCGCCACATAGCCGCCTGGGGCGGCGAGTTGGGCGCCCTGCGCCGAGCCCGCCCCGGTGAGGGCGGCGCCGATGGCGAGGAGGAGTGAGCTCACGAATACGACAAGTCGGGAACGTCTCATGGAACCTCCCTTAGCAGGATCTCTGCCACAACGTTCGTAGCAACTACGCGTATTGACGGGAAGTGTCCATGCCAAGACTTTCTGGCTCCTGACGGGATCGTTCACACCTCCTTCGCGGGGTGGATGTTGCGTGCTCATGTCAAAACTGTTGACAACCCCTCAACTCCCGTGCTCTCCGCACGTGGGCGGCCGAGGCTCCTGTCGGCCACCCCGGCCGAGGTGACCACGGCCCTGGTGAACGGCGCGACCCCGAACGTGGTCACCGGGCCGGGCACCGGCTCACCGAACAAGCTCCTCAAGATCGTCCCCTGACCCGAAGGCACCTGCGGCACTGATCCGAACCACCGTTCCCCGGAGGCTCCGCGGCCTCCGGGGAACGCTTTTGTTCGCACTCGTGTCCGTTCTTGCGCCGGTTCCTTTCGAAGGGACGCATCATTCTGTAACGGTCAAACGAACAAAAAGGTGAGGCAGGCACCAAGGGCTTGCCATCCGGGCGTAATCATCAATACCGTCATACATCTCACTCGCACCGGACCGTCGGCAACGGCTCCAGGGGAGGGCTCAGGGACCGCGGCGGTATCGGGGCGGGAGCGCGGTAGGGGGGTGCCGAGCTCGGTGACCGCACTGGTGGCCGGGCCGTGCCGCGCGGTCGGCTGCCGTCCTTCGACGGCGGCCGGTCAGTTCTGCCAGCTCACCCGTGTCTGCGCGGAGGCCACTCCGCCATGGGTGAGAAACCCCCCTTTCGAACCGGACGTGAATTCCGGGCCGCCCAGGGGCGGGCGGCTCACCGGACGAGAGGGACCAGACGCATGAGTTCCGTTCTGCAACCGGCGACACCGGGCCAGGATCTCGAGGACCCGTCGACCGTCGGCAAGTACCGGCCCATCTCCTCTCACCTGGCCATCGCGCCGCCGGTGAGCGTGGTCATCCCCGCGATGAACGAGGCCGAGAACCTTCCGTACGTGTTCAAGACGCTGCCGGACTGGATCCACGAGGTGGTCCTGGTCGACGGCAACTCCACCGACGACACCGTGCGGGTCGCGCGTGGCCTGTGGCCCGGCGTCAAGGTCGTCGGGCAGCAGGGCCGCGGCAAGGGCGACGCCCTGATCACCGGCTTCGAGGCGTGCAGCGGCGACATCATCGTGATGGTCGACGCGGACGGCTCGGCCGACGGCAACGAGATCGTCTCGTACGTCTCCGCCCTCGTCTCCGGCGCGGACTTCGCCAAGGGCTCCCGCTTCGCCAACGGCGGCGGCACCGACGACATGACCTTCGTCCGCATGCTCGGCAACCGGGTCCTGTGCGCCATCGTCAACCGCAAGTTCGGCGCCCGCTACACCGACCTCTGCTACGGCTACAACGCGTTCTGGCGGCACTGCCTGGACAAGATCGAGCTGGACTGCACCGGCTTCGAGGTCGAGACCCTGATGAACATCCGGGTCGTCAAGGCCGGCCTGAAGGTGCAGGAGATCCCCAGCCACGAGTACCTGCGCATCCACGGCGTCAGCAATCTGCGCGCCGTCCGCGACGGGCTGCGCGTGCTGCGCGTGATCCTCCGTGAGCGGTCCAACCGGCGTGCGCTGCGCCGGGCGGCCCGCCGTTCGCCGATGCTCGACTCGGCCCGGGGGGAGACGTCTTGAGCACGATCGGCGTATCCGTCGTCATCTGCGTGTACACCGAGGACCGCTGGGCGGACATCCTCGCGGCGGTCGCCTCGGTGCGGGCGCAGACCCACCCGGCCCTGGAGACCCTGCTCGTCGTCGACCACCACCCGGTGCTCCTGGAGCGGCTGCGGAGCGAGTACAAGGAGACCGAAGGGGTGCGGGTGCTGCCCAACGCGGGCCCGCGGGGGCTGTCGGCCGGCCGCAACACCGGCATCGCCGCCTCCCGGGGCGAGGTCGTCGCCTTCCTCGACGACGACGCCGTCGCCGAACGGGACTGGCTGCGCAGGTTCGCCGACCCCTACTCCGATCCCCGGGTGCTGGCCGTGGGCGGCCGGGCGGTGCCCGTCTGGTCCTCCGGACGGCGGCCCGCCTGGTTCCCCGAGGAGTTCGACTGGGTGGTGGGCTGCTCCTACCGGGGCCTGCCGCCCGGCCGGGTCCGGGTCCGCAACATCCTCGGCGGGAACGCCTCCTTCCGGCGTACCGCGTTCGACGTCGTGGGCGGCTTCGCCACCGGCATCGGACGCGACGGCAGCAAACGCCCGATGGGCGGCGAGGAGACGGATCTGTGCATCCGGCTCAGCCGCGCGAGACCCGACGCGATCCTGCTGATGGACGACCGCGCGGTGATCCACCACAAGGTGCCCGAGGCGCGCGAGCACTTCGGGTACTTCCGCACGCGCACCTACGCCGAGGGCCTCTCGAAGGCCCTCGTCGCGCGCAGCGTCGGTGCCGGCAAGGGGCTGGAGTCCGAACGCCGTTACACCACCCGGGTGTTGCCGGCCGGTGTGGCCCGCGGACTGCGCGACCAGCTGCTGGCCCGGCCCGGCGGGGCCCGGCGGGCCGCGGCGATCGTCGCCGGGGTGCTCACGGCGGCCGGCGGGTACCTGGTCGGCAGCGCGCGGGCGCGCCGGACGGGGACGACGTTCGCCGTGGTGCCGATCCGGGTGGACCAGGTGGAGCGGGCCGCATGACGGGGGCGCGCGTGCCGATCCTCATGTACCACGCGGTGGCCGCCGACCCGAGCCCGGCCACCCGCGCCCTCTCGGTCACGCCCGAGGCGTTCGCCGAGCAGATGGCGGTGCTCGCCGACCGGGGCCGGACCCCGCTCACCACCGCCGGACTGGCGGCCCGTTGGCGGTCCGGCCGGCCGCTGCCGGCCCGCCCGGTCCTGATCACCTTCGACGACGGCTACCGGGGCGTGCACCGGCACGCCCTCCCGGTGCTGGCCGGGCACGGCTTCCCGGCCACCCTGTTCGTCACCACCGGCTGGCTCCGGGGCGGCTACGACACCGGGGGCGCCCCGGACGCCATGCTCGACTGGCCGCAGGTGCGCGAACTGGCGGACAACGGGGTGGAGATCGGCGGCCACAGCCACACCCATCCGCAGCTCGACCAGCTCGACGACGCCCGGCTGTGCGCCGAGCTGACCGGCTGCCGGGACATCGTCGCGGGCGAACTGGGGGCGCCGCCCGTCTCGTTCGCCTACCCGTACGGCTACTCCACCCGCCGGGTGCGCACAGCGGTCCGCGGGCACGGGTTCGCCCAGGCACTCGCCGTGGGCAACGCCCTCGCCCACCGCGCCCAGGGTCCTTACGCCCTGCGGCGGGTGACGGTACGGCGCGGCACGGACGCCGAGGAGTTCGAACGGCTCGTCGACGGCCGGGCGGTCGGCCGGACGTTCGCGAGGGACCGGGCGCTCACCCAGGGGTACGCCCTGGTGCGGCGGGCCCGGCGACTCCGGCGGGCGGTCTGAGGGGTGGCCCCGGCCGAGCGGGCCGGGGCCTCGCCCACCCGGCGGGGCCGGTTCCCGGCGTCCGGCACACCCGACACACCGGGCGTACCTCGCGCACTGCGGAAACCGGGTGCGGACGAGGCTCTTGTGCCGGATCATGGCGGCATGTCCGTACCCCCGCACGACGCACTGCCGATCCGGCTCAACGTCGACGACTCCGACTCCCCGTCCGATGTCGTCGACGCGCTGTTCCTCGGCCGCTTCGCGACGGGCGAGCAGCCGTACTCGCACGCGGTGAACATCGACCGCGTGCGCTCCGGCGCGACCCTCCTGCCGCCGCACGCCCGCGTGCTGCGGGTCGCCCGCGACGAGGACCGCAGCGCCACCCTGGCCGAGGGCGACGGCTGGACACTGCTGGTCTCCCGCTGGAACCGCGGGGCCGACGTCACGGTCACCGCGACCACCGCCGAGCTGGCGGCGCAGGTGCTCGACCAGGCCACCGACGGCGCGGCGGACGAACCCGAGCCGCAGCCGGAGAACGTGACCATGGGCTTCTGGTACGTCTCCCCGCGGCGCGGCCCGCACCGCACCACCCGGCAGATCTCCGCCGGCACCTGGGACGAGGTGCGCCCCAACTACACGGCGCCCGTGGCCGAGGCGATGGACGGCCTGATGGGGACGACCCCGCAGGACATCGCCGGCCGGCTGCTCCTGCTGCACGGCCCGCCCGGCACCGGCAAGACGTCGGCGCTGCGCACGCTGGCCCGCTCCTGGCGGGAGTGGTGCCAGGTCGACTGCGTCCTGGACCCCGAGCGGCTCTTCTCCGACGTCGGCTATCTGATGGACATCGCGATCGGCGAGGAGGACGGCGCCGGCAAGGGCCGCTGGCGGCTGCTGCTCCTGGAGGACTGCGACGAGCTGATCCGCGGCGAGGCCAAGCACACGGCGGGCCAGGCCCTGTCCCGGCTGCTGAACCTCACCGACGGCCTGCTCGGCCAGGGCCGCAACGTCCTGGTCGGGGTCACGACCAACGAGGACCTGGAGCGCCTGCACCCCGCCGTCGTCCGCCCCGGCCGCTGCATGGCCCGTATCGAGGTCGGTCCGCTGACCCGGCGGGAGGCCGTGGACTGGCTCGGTACGGAGGAGGGGGTCGGCCGCGAGGGCGCGACGCTCGCGGAGCTGTACGCGCTGCGCCGGGGCACCTCCCCGACCTCGCTGCCGGAACCCCGGGGGCGGTCGGACGCGGGACTGTACCTGTAGGTGTTCTGATGGAGGTATGACGCTGTACGTCGGCACCTCCGGCTGGCAGTACAAGGACTGGCGGGGCGTCCTGTACCCGGAGGGCGTGCCCGTGCGGCGGTGGCTGGAGGAGTACACCGGGCACTTCGCCACCGTCGAGATCAACAACGCCTTCTACCGGCTGCCGTCGCGGGAGACGTTCGCGTCCTGGGCCGGGCGCGTCCCGCCGGACTTCGTGGTCGCGGTGAAGGCCAGCCGCTATCTGACCCACATCAAGCGGCTGAAGGACCCCGGGGAGCCGGTGGAGCGCCTGATGGGCCACGCGGCCGGCCTCGGTGACCGTCTCGGCCCGGTGCTGCTCCAGCTGCCGCCGAACCTGCGGGCCGACGCCGGGCTCCTGGACGCCTGTCTGTCCTGCTTCCCGCCGGGTACGCGGGTCGCGGTGGAGCCACGGCACGCGTCGTGGTGGACGCCCGAGGTGCGGGAGGTCCTGCGGGGCCGGGGCGCGGCTCTGTGCTGGGCGGACGCCGGATCCCGCCCGGTCACCCCGCTGTGGCGCACCGCCGACTGGGGGTACGTCCGCTTCCACCAGGGCCGCGCCCGGCCCTGGCCGCACTACGGCCGCCGGGCCCTGGAGACCTGGCTGGACCGCATCGCGACGACCTGGCCGGCCGACGGCGGAAACGACGTCTACGCCTACTTCAACAACGACCCCGGTGGTGCGGCGGTGGAGGACGCGGCGCTGTTCGGGAGGACTGCGCGGCGGGCGGGGCTGCGCGTGACCCGCACGCCGGGCGCGCTCGCCGCACACCGCTGATCACCGCCGGCCGCACACCGCTGACGCCGTTCACCGACGGCCACCGTGCGCCGCTGATCGCCGTCCGCCGACGGCCAGCGCTCGCGGCTGCTCGCCGGTCACGCACACCCCTGCTCGCCGGTCACCGACGACCACCGTGGGACGGGGATCACCCCGCGTCGCCGGTCACCGCCCGTAGGCCGCCCGCAGGGCGTCCCGGACGGCGGCCGACGCCTGGTCCTCGGTGAGTCCCAGCCGCACCACGCGCTCGGCGTAGGCCTGCGCGGCGCCCGCCGCCTCCCGCTCGGCCGCCGGTCCGGCCGCGGCGACGAACGTGCCGTTGCGCCCCCGGGTCTCGATCACCCCGTCCCCCTCCAGCGCCCGGTACGCCTTGGCGACGGTGTTCGCGGCGAGGCCGAGCGACTCGGCCAGCCCCCGCACCGTCGGCAGGCGGTACCCGACCGGCAGCGCTCCCGACCGCGCCTGCTCGGCGATCTGCGCCCGCACCTGCTCGTACGGCGCGGCGCTCTCATCGATGTGGATCTTCAAGGTCACGGGCCGATTGTCCCGCACCCGCCGGGCGACGGGGGCGCGGGCGGAGCCGAAAATGGGAGGCGGCCCGGCGCCGCCCGACCGTAGCGTGCGCTCACATGACCGTCATCGTGCGCGACCTGCGCCCCGAGACGCCCGCCGACCTCGAGGGTTTCGTCCGGGTCCGGCACCGCGCCCTGCCCTATGTGTTCTTCAGCCCCGCGTCCGTGCTGCACGGCCTGTCGCTGTCCCGTCCCGGCGCCCACGCCCGCAAGCTGGTCGCCGTGCAGGACGGCGAGATCATCGGCACCGCCCAGGTGGGCCTCGCCCAGGACAGCCCGGAGCCCGGCCAGGGGTCCCTCAACGTGTACGTGGACCCCGCGCGCACCCGGCGCGGCGCGGGCGCCCTGCTGGTCCGCGCCGCCGAGGAGCATCTGGCGGCCCACGGGGCGTCGAAGCTGTTCGCCTGGGTCCTGGACGAGCCGGCCGACCGCGCCTTCGCCGAACGGCACGGCTACCGGCCGAGCCGCTCCGCGCACTTCCTCCGCCTGGACCTGGCCGGAGCGGCGCTGCCACCGCTCCAGGACCCCCCGCCCGGCGTCGAGCTGCGTACGGCCGCCGACTTCGCCGACGATCCGCGCCCGCTGTTCGCCCTGGACGCGGAGGCGGGCTCGGACGAACCCGGCGACATCGCGACCGAGTTCACGGACTACGCGGCCTGGGTCGAGGAGTACTGGAACCATCCCCACCTGGACCGGGAGCTGACGTCGGTCGCCGTGGCCGACGGCCGCCCCGTCGCCTTCAGCGTGGCCCACACCCACGGTGCCGGGCGGTACTCCACGGGCATGACCGGCACCGCGCGCGCCCACCGCGGCCGGGGCCTGGCCAAGCTCGTCAAGAACGACTCGCTGCACCGGGCCCGCGCCGCGGGGTACACGGAGGCGTACACGGGCAACGACGCGGACAACGCGCCGATGCTCGCGGTCAACAAGTGGTTCGGCTACGAGATCTGTGCGACGGAGGTACGGCATGTCCGTGAACTCGGCTGAGCCGGCGCGGTCGGTGGAGGTCGTCCTGGTCAAGGGCGGCCGGACGAAGATCCGGTACGCGGCCGAGCTGCTGTCCGACGACGGCACCCGGATCGCCGTGCGCGCCCCCTGGGCCGGGGACGCCGTACGCGACTTCGGCTTCGTCCGCTTCGAGGCGGGTGACGTCTTCACCGAGTACTACTGGCGGGACCGCTGGTACGCGGTGAAGGAGGTCCGCGACGCGACGGGCGCCGTGAAGGGCTGGTACTGCGACGTCACCCGCCCGGCCACGCTGTCCGGGGGCGAACTGGTCGTCGAGGATCTCGACCTGGACCTGTGGCGCTCCGCCGACGGGACGGACGTACGGCGACTGGACGAGGACGAGTTCGAGGAGAGCGGGCTGGCGCGGCGGGACCCGGCGGCCGCGGCCGCCGCGGTGACCGCGCTCGACGACCTGGAGGCGCTGGCCACCGTCGAGGGCGGCCTGGAGTCGCTGCTGGAGTGAGGCGCCGTCACCCCGGGCGTCCGCACCCCGGTTCCTCCCCGGCCGCCGCGCCGCGCCGTCCCCGCCCCACCGCCGCACGGGCCGTCTCACACCGTCGCCACCACCGCGTACCGGTCGTCCGCCACAGCCCCGCCCCACAGCTCCGCGTCCTGCGACAGCGGCTCGACGCGCGCGTCCCCCGTCAGCGGGGCCAGCAGGGCGGTGAGCCGGTCCGCCGGTATGCCGACCGGGGCGACGGTCCCCCACACGCCCTCGACCAGCACGAGCCGCCCGCCGGGGCGCACCAGACCACGCCAGTGCCGCAGGGCCCGGGCCGGGTCGGGCAGCGTCCACAGCACATGCCGTACCAGCAGGGTGTCGAAGCGCTGCTCGCCGACCGGCGGCGCCGCCGCGTCACCGAGGAGGAACACCGCGTCACGCCCGGCGAGTTTGGCGCGGGCCAGGTCGATCATGGCCCGGGACAGGTCGACCCCCGTCACCCGGTGGCCCTGTTCGGCCGCGAGGAGCGACAGGCTGCCGGTGCCGCAGCCGAGGTCGAGGAGGTCGCCGCCGCGCTCCGGCAGCCAGGCGCGCAGCCGCCGGGCCCAGGCGGCGCGCACCCCGGGGTCGCGCAGGCCGTGGTCCGGCTCCTCGTCGAAGGCGGCCGCCGCCGCGTCCCAGTCGACACCCGGCGCGATCGCTTCGTCACTGTTTTCCCTCATGTGCCCAAGAGTGACACCCACCACTGACAATCGAATCGTGACAACCGCCACTGACAGAAGGGGGGCCGATGAGGAACCCTCCCCCCAAGGGTCTACCTCCGTGCGAACGCGGAACCCGGTAGCTCCTGAAGGAGGCAGCCATGCGCCGTACGACCGTGCAGAAGCCCCTGAAGAAGACGGATTCCCGCCGGATCCGTGACGAGGTCGAGGAACGGCCCGCCGGACGCCCCGAGGTGCGCAAGGACATCGCACGCACCTGGTGGCCGGACGGCTGAGCGCCGCCGCCTTCAGTCCAGCCGCTTGCGGTAGTGGACGCGGTCGTACGGCCCGTCCGTGCGCCGCTCCCCGCGCACGTAGCCGTACTTCGGGTAGATCTCCTGGTTCTCCCACATCAGCGCGTGGGTGCAGAGCCTGATCTCGGACAGGCCCAGCGCCCGCGCGTGCGCCTCCACGAAGTGCAGCAGCCGCCGCCCGACGCCCTTGCCGTGGGCGTCGGGGCGGACGGCGATGCTGTCGAGGAACAGGTGGTCGGCGAACGCCTCGACCACCACGAGACCGACCACCGCGCCGCCGTGCGGGTCGCCGGTCACGAACACCTTGCCCGCGGCCACGTCGGCCGCGTGGTCCGCCTCCATGGGCTGCGGCGCCTGCCCGATCCGCTCGATGTAGCGCGTGTACGCCGCGTCCGTCACGGCCTTCACGGCCGGCACGTCGGCCGCCGTGGCGGGCCTGATCTCCTCGCTCGTCATGCCCTGAACGCTACCTACCTGATCCCAGTCTCAGCGCTTCCTTAAGGCGGCCCTAAAGATCGCCGGGGACCGCCCCGAGCAGGCGATTTCGCGGTTTCTTGGTTCCGGCACACATCAGGCCACCACCTGTTCCGGTCCCGAGGAGTCCTCCCATGCCCGCACGCCGCAAGGCCGCCGCCGTCGCCTCCGCCGCCTCCGTCGGACTGATCCCGGCGGCCCTGACCCTGCTGTCCGCCGCGCCCGCGGCCGCGCACGGGTCGATGGGCGACCCGGTGAGCCGGGTCGCCCAGTGCTACGCG
This sequence comes from Streptomyces sp. 3330, assembly GCF_031456635.1. NCBI lineage: Bacteria > Bacillati > Actinomycetota > Actinomycetes > Kitasatosporales > Streptomycetaceae > Streptomyces > Streptomyces sp. 3330. The sequence continues at coordinate 69,973 of NZ_JAVDVA010000018.1, read as the reverse complement.
GAGGGCCCGGAGAGCCCGAAGTCGGACGCGTGCCGGGCCGCGGTCGCGGCGGGCGGGACGCAGGCGCTGTACGACTGGAACGGCATCCGCATCGGCGACGCGAACGGCCGCCACCAGGAGCTGATCCCGGACGGCAGGCTGTGCAGCGCGAACAACGACGAGTTCAAAGGCCTGGACCTGGCCCGCGCCGACTGGCCGGCGACGAGCGTCGACAGCGGTGCGTACACGTTCAAGTACCGCGTGACCGCCCCGCACAAGGGCACCTTCAAGGTCTACCTGACCAAGGCGGGTTATGACCCCGCCGGGACGCTGGCCTGGTCCGACCTCGATCTGGAGCACCCGGTGGCGACCGCCACCGACCCGGTCGCGTCGGGCGGCTTCTACTCCTTCTCCGGGACGCTTCCCGAGCGTTCGGGCAAGCAGCTGCTGTACGCGGTCTGGCAGCGCTCGGACAGCCCGGAGGCGTTCTACTCCTGCTCGGACGTGACGTTCCCGGGCGCGGGAGCGGGAGCGGGTACCGGCGCCGGTGCCGCGCCGTCCGCCTCGGCGCCCTCCGAGGAGCAGATCGAGGACGGCGCCGACAAGTCGACGGTCGAGCACCACGGTCACGGGGACGACGACGCCGCCACGACCACGGACCCGACCACGGACCCGACGAGCGACGCGGCGACCGTGACGTCGGCCACCGCCGAGCCCTCCGCCGCGGCCGGGACTCCCTTGGCGGCCGACGGGCCGAAGGCGGCCGGCGCCGGATCGGGCGAGAGCCTCGCGGAGACCGGCGGTGACGGCAGCGCCCCCTCTCTCGCGGTGGGCGGCGCCGCCGTCCTGGCGCTGGGGGCCGCGCTGCTGTTCGGGTCGGTACGCCGGCGGGCGGTGAGCGGCGGACGGCACGGCCGCTGAGCCGCCGCTCCTCGATGCTCCGGGGCCTGACCGGCGGCTCAGGTCGGACAGGCCCCGGCGGAACACCTGCGCGTCAGCTGAAGACGGACGCGCAGGTGGTGGCGGTGGCGTGGGCCGGGTCGAGCGCGTTGGCCACCTCATGGAAGGCGATCCGGTCGAGCAGACCGATCGCCACGTGCTCGGAGAGGTCCACCGGGCACAGGTCCTGGAGCAGGACGTTGCGCACGTCGGATCCGCTGAGGTACTGGGTGCGCCACGGTGTGACCACTTCGTCGTACTTGGTGGCGATGACGGTGTAGCGGACGCCGGGGACGGTGTCGCCGCCCGCGTTGAGCTTGGTGAGGAAGGCGGACCCGGCGACCTGGTCGGCGAGGCCGGGGGTGGCGGCCGAGAGCAGGTCCTCGGCGCCCGGGAAGTAGGGCAGCAGGTGGGCGAGCCCGCTCAGGGTGGTGCCGTGGTTGTCGGGGGCGATGCCGACGAGCGCGTTGACCTTCGCGGCGCCGCCGAGGAACTTGAGGTAGTAGCGCGGCATCATGCCGCCCTGTGAGTGGCCGACGAGGTCGGCCTCGGCGGCGCCGGTCGCGGCGAGCACCTTGTCGACGAAGGCGGAGAGCTGCGCGGCCGACTTGTCGATGGGGCCGAGGCCGTTGAAGAGCGGGACGCCCGGCAGCTGGCCGTAGTCGACGGAGAAGACGCAGTACCCGCGGACCGTGAGGTAGGGCGCGAGGGCCAGCCAGTTGTCGATCGAGTTGCCGAACGTGCCGTGCACGAGGACGACGGGGCGGGGGTGGGCGGCCGAGGGCTTGCAGCGGTAGTCGTTCCAGCCACTCGATGCGGCGGTGGCGGTGGCGCCGGTGGCAGTGGCGCCGGCGGCGGCTGAGTCGGCGTGGACGGCGGAGGCGGGGACGGTGACCGCCGCGGCGGCCAGCAGCAGTGCGGCGAGTGGTCTGAGCGCGCGTTTCCAGGGCAGCATCGGGTGATCTCCTTGCGGCTCAAGGGAGGTGCGATGTCCTTACGCCCTGTGACCCGGATCACGAGGATGCTGTTCACTCGTCAAGTTACGGGCGAGTAGCTGAACTGTGAAGTTACGCGTCAGTAAAAACTTCCAGTGGTAGCCACGGCCGCCCGGGATCGCTGATATATGCCGTCACCAAGCGGGCTTGATGGGGCCATGCGGGGCGATTCGCGACAATCGGTCGCGCAGCACGCGCACTTCCCCCTCGCCGAGCACGTCGACCCACGCCCGCACCGCCTCGGCGGCGGCCTCCTCCGCCGCCCTGGTGCACTCCCAGCCCCGCTCGGTGAGCACGATCAACCGGGCCCGGGCGTCCTCGGGGTGCGGCCGGCGTTCGACGTACCCCTTCCGCACCAGCTCCTCGACGAGCTGACTCGCCGCCTGCTTGGTGACCCCGAGATGGGCGCCGAGCTCGGTGACCGTGGCGCCGCCCGGGGCGAGCCGGGTGAAGGCGAAGCCGTAGGCGGGGCGCCCCTCGAACCCGCGGGCGACGACGCCGTCGTTGATGCGCCGGGTGAGCTCGCCGGCGGCGGCGAGCAGGGCGGCGCTCAGGGCAAGGGCTTCGGAGTTCTGCACGTCTGCATTGAAACATTCTTGACAGATTGGTCAAGGAGCTTGACCATGGATCCAGATAGTCAAGCTGCTTGACCAATCTCGGACGCCCGTCCACCGGAGGCGTCCGGCAGCAGCCGAAACCGACAGGAGACGCCCATGCCCGTCATCCGCTCGTCCGACGCCGTCACGCACGAGATCCACGGCGCCCGCTTCGTCTCGTACGCCGCCCCCCGCACCGGCAGCAAGGAGCTGTGCGCCTGGAGAGGGGAGATCCCCGCCGGGACGAAGGCGCCCGCGCACACCGTCAGCCGGGAGGAGATCTTCCATCTGCTCGTCGGCGAGCTGATCCTCACCCTCGACGGCCGCGCCGAGCGGATCAGGGCCGGCGACACGGTGATCGTCAACCCGGGGGCGACCCTGGCCGTCGAGAACCCGACCGATCACACCGCGCTCTCCTGGGTGACCACGTCCATCGGCCTGGAGGCGGAGCTGTCCGACGGGACCCGGATCACTCCCCCGTGGGCCAACTGAGCGCGTTCCGGGCGTTGTTCGTCACGCCGCCAGCGTCCCGGGCTTCACCGCCCCCGGCCCGAACTTCGCCCGCACCCGGTCGGCCACCTCCTCGATACGGCGGACCTTCTCGTCCACGGGATCGAAGGTGAGCTGGTGGGAGGCCTGGCCGGCGGGGCCCAGGGCCTCGGCGCGCAGGACGATCGCGCGGACCCGGGCCCGCTGGAGACCGAGCGCCTCGTACAGGCCGTACGCCGTCCTCGTCAGGGCCGGCGAGTGCGCGGTCGGCTCCCCGAGGGTGCGGCTTCGGGTGGTGGAGGAGCGGTCGGCGTAGCGCACCGTGAGGGTCAGGGTGCGGCAGACCTTCTCCACGGCGCGCAGCCGGGCGCCCAGTTCCCCAGCGGCCGACAAAAGCGCGCGCCGATGCCGGGCGGGGTCCAACTCGTCGCGCCCGAAGGGGCGTTCGGTGGCCAGCGAGCTGGACACGGCGTTCGGCACGACCCGGCCGCGGTCGACACCGTTCGCCTTGTCGTGCAGTTCCCGGCCCGCCTTCGCGCCGACCAGGCGCTGGAGCGTGGACAGGGGTGCGGCGGCGACCCGGCCGAGGGTGTCGAGGCCGTACTCGCACAGGGTGCGGGCGGTCGCCGCGCCGACACCGGGCAGCGCCACGACGGGCTTCCCGGCGAGGAACTCCCGTACCCCGTCCTCCGGGACCGCGCACGTCACCCCGGGCCGGGCGCCCCGCAGCGCCATGCGGGCGGACATCGGGCCGGGGCCCGCGCCGATCACGCAGTCGACCCCGTGCAGCGCGAGCGCGCGCACCCTGATCACCGACGCCAGCTCGACCGCGCTGCGCCCGAAGTACCGTTCGGCGCCGCGCAGATCGACCAGCGCGCCGTCCGGCGGCAACGCCTCGACGACCGGCGTGAACTCCTCCAGCAGTCCGAGCAGCCCCGGCAGGGCGGCCTCGTCCGTCGAAGGCAGCTGGAAACGTACGCAGAGGATGGTCATCCCGCACTCCCCGGACTCTGGTGCCACAACTTCCTTCCCACCGCGGGCCCTTCGCCCGCGGGGCGCAGATCGGACCAGGGGTGCATCTCGTACCCCGTGGACATGCGGATGCGACGCTGTTCCGGCGCGTCCCGGGCGGCCGCACCCGCCGGCGCGGGCGACTCCTGCGACCCGGCCGTCCGGCCGTGCGCCGGGCCGTCCCCGTCGCCGTCCGCGCCGGGAGCGTCCGTGTCCGGAGCGCCGCCGGGTTCGGCCAGCCGGGCCGCGACCCCTTCCAGCCCCTCGTCCCGGCGCACCTCCAGCAGGTCGGCGAGGTTCCAGGCGGCGGCGCCCACCACGCTGAGGCTGCGCGGGCCGCGCCGCTGCACCACCCCGCGCACCAGCAGCAGCCAGGAGTGGAAGACGGTGTGCGCGCAGGCGTCGTGCGAGTCGTCGAAGAAGGCGAGGTCGACCAGGCCGGTGCCGTCGTCCAGGGTCGTGAAGATGACCCGCTTGCCGGACCGGATCGGCGGTGTCTGGGTGGCCGCCTTGGCGCCCGCCACGAGGACCGTCTCGCCGTGCCGGGCCTCGCGCAGCCGGCGCGCCGACAGCACGCCCAGTTCGGCGAGGAAGCTCCGGTGGTCGTCCATCAGATGGCGCGAGGCGTCCATGGACAGCACGCCCAGTTCGGCGCTGAGCCTCTCCTCGGAGGACAGGTCGGGCAGGCCGGCCGGGGTGGTCTTCCGCCCGCCGGCCAGCGGGAGTTGACCGCCGCCCGCACCCCGGGCGCCCCGGTGCAGTTCGGTCAGGTGCAGTTGCAGATCGCGTCGGTTGGCGCCGAACGCGTCCAGCGCGCCGACCTGCGCGAGCCGCGCGGCGAGCGGACGGCTCGGCCGCGCCCGTTCCCAGAAGTCCAGCAGCGAGGCGTACGGCTGCCCGTCCGCGATCCGTGCCGCCTCGGCCTCGGTGATGCCGTACACGTCGGAGAGGGCGAGCCGCAGTCCCCATACCCCTGGACCAGAAGGACCAGAGGGACCAGAGGAGCCGGGGGAGCCGGGGGAGCCGGGGGAGCCGGAAGGGCCCGGCCCTGAATCAGACACCAGTTCGATACGGTGAGCGACCGCCGACCGGTTCACGTCCAACGGCAGCACCGGCACCCCCCGCCGCCGCGCGTCCGCCAGCAGCAGCCGCTTCGGGTACATCCCGGGATCATGGGTGAGCAGCCCGGCGTAGAAGGCGGCCGGGTGATGCGCCTTCAGCCACGCCGACTGGTACGTCGGCACGGCGAAGGCGACCGCGTGCGCCTTGCAGAAGCCGTACGAGCCGAACGCCTCGACGATCTCCCAAGTCCGCTGAATCGTTTCTGCGTCGTAGCCGCCGTCCGCCGCGCGCTGGGCGAACCACACCTTGATCCGCCCCTGCGACTCCGGGTCCGACAGCCCTCGCCTGACCCGGTCCGCCTCACCGCGCCCGCAGCCGGTCATGACGGCGACGATGTCGATGATCTGCTCGTGGAAGACGACCACCCCGTAGGTGTCCCGCAGCGACTCCGTCAGATCCGGGTGCGGATAGCGGACCGGCGCCCGCCCGTGCCGCGCCTCGATGAACGGCCGCACCATGTCGGCGGCGACCGGGCCGGGCCGGAAGAGGGAGATGTCGACGACGAGATCGTGGAAGGTGGCCGGCTGCAACCGCCCCACCAGGTCCCGCTGTCCCGGCGACTCGATCTGGAAGCACCCCAGCGTCTCGGTGGACCGGATGAGCCGATACGTCGCCGGGTCGCCGCCCTCCAGCGTGTCCAGGTCGATCCGCTCCCCCGTCGCCCGCTCCACCTCGCCCACCGCGTGCGCCATCGCCGACTGCATCCGCACGCCCAGCACGTCCAGCTTGAGCAGCCCGAGGTCCTCGACGTCGTCCTTGTCGAACTGGGCCATGGGGAACCCCTCGCCGCTGGTCGGCATGACCGGCGTACGGGAGAGCAGGGAGGCGTCGGAGAGGAGCACCCCGCACGGATGCATGGCGACCCCGCGCGGGAGGGCGTCGAGAGCCTCGACCAGCTCCCAGAACCTCCCGTACCGCTCCTTCTCCTCCGCCAGCGACCTGAGTTCGGGCAGCTCCGCCAGCGCCGTCCGGGCGTCGCGCGCCCGGATGTGCGGGAAGGACTTGGCGATGCGGTCGATCTCGGCCGGATCCATGGACAGGGCCGCGCCGACGTCCCGGACGGCGTGGCGGACCCGGTACGTCTCCGGCATCGCGACCGTCGCGACCCGTTCGGTGCCGAACCGTTCGATGATCGCCCGGTAGACCTCCAGCCGGCGCGCGGACTCCACGTCGATGTCGATGTCGGGCAGCACGACCCGCTCCTTGGACAGGAAGCGCTCCATCAGCAGCCCGTGCTCGACCGGATCGGCGTTCGCGATCCCGAGCAGGTGGTTCACCAGCGATCCCGCGCCGGAGCCGCGGGCCGCGACCCGGATGCCCATCCCCCGCACGTCGTCCACGACCTGGGCGACCGTCAGGAAGTACGAGGCGAAGCCGTGGTGGGCGATGATGTCCAGCTCCCGGTGCATCCGCTCCCAGTAGGCGCGCTTCCCGGAGTGGCCGCGCAGCACCATCCCGGCCGCCGCCCGGGAGGCCAGCGTCCGCTGGGCGGTGCGGCGGCCCGCGCCGACGAGATGCGGCTCGGGGAAGTGGACGGCGCCCATCCCGAGGTCGTCGTCGGGGTCGACCAGGCACTCGGCGGCCGTCGCCCGCGTCTGTTCCAGCAGGCGGTGCGCGGTGTCGCGCCGGTAGCCCGCGGCCTCGACGATCCGCTCCGCCGCGCGCAGCATCGCGCCCGCGTCCTTGAGCCAGGCCTCCCCGGAGTCCAGCCCTTTCGCCGGGTCGACCGGGACCAGCCGCCGGGCGGCGTCCAGCACGTCGGCGACCGGACCCTGACCGGGGTCGGCGTACCGGACGGCGTTGCTGAGGACGGGCCGGATCCGCTGGTCGGCCGCGAAGCCGACGGTACGGGCGGCCAGCCGCAGGGAGCCGGGGCCGGTTCCGGTGCGGCCGTGCCAGACGGCCTCCAGGCGCAGGGCGTCGCCGTACACCTCCCGCCAGGGGGCGAGGAGCTTCGCCGCGCGGTCCGGCCGGCCCGCGGCGAGCGCGCGGCCGACGTCGGAGGCCGGGCCGAGCAGGACGGTCAGCCCCGCGCCGTGGTTCCCGGCCCAGGGCAGCGACGCGGCGCCCTCGCCCTCGTGCGCGGCCGTGACGATCCGGCACAGGTCGCCCCAGCCCCGGGCGCCGTCGCGGGCGAGGAAGGTGACGCGGGGCGCCGACTCGTCGACGAAGGCGCCGCCGCGCACGGGGGCGCGGGGCCTGTCCCGTCGTACGGACGCGCCGCCCTGCGGACGCTCGGGGGCCGCCACCGCCAGATCCACTCCGAACAGCGGGCGCACGCCCGCCCTGGCGCAGGCCTTGGCGAAGCGGACCGTGCCCGCGAGGGTGTCGCGGTCGGTGAGGGCGAGGGCGTCCATCCCCCGCTCCGCGGCGCGCTCGGCCAGCCGCTCCGGGTGCGAGGCGCCGTAGCGCAGGGAGAACCCGGAGACGGTGTGCAGATGCGTGAACCCTGGCATCCGCACCACCTCCCGCGAATCGAACATCAGTTCCCAACTCTCCCACCCCCACCATAGACCAATTTCCGAACGTCTGTACGACAGCCGTTCGGACGCCTCCCACCTGCGGAAACACCCCGCACCCCGGACCGTGGGGACATGACATCGACCACCGGCGCCGTCGGGCCCCGCGACTCCGCAGGTGCCCCCTCCCCCGGCTCCTTCCTCGACGAGGTGAAGGACGCCGTCACCCCCCGGGCCACCCTGCTGGTGATCGGCGTCGTCGCGCTCCATCTGCTCTTCATCGCCTCCTACGTGGGGGCGCTGCACGACCCGAAGCCCAAGGACGTGCCCTTCGGCGTCGTCGCGTCCCCGGCCGCCGCCCGGCAGGCGGTGGCCCGGCTGGAGAAGCTGCCCGGCGATCCCCTCGACCCGCGCGCGGTGGCCGACGCGGCGACGGCCCGGAAGCAGATCCTGCACCGGGAGATCGACGGCGCCCTGATCGTCGACGGGTCCGGCACCACCGACACCCTCCTGGTGGCATCCGGCGGCGGGAAAGTGCTCGCGACCACCCTGGTGGCGCTCACCGGCACCCTGGAGAAGTCCGAGGGGCGCACCCTGCGGACCCTCGACGTGATCCCGGCCGACACCCAGGACGCCAACGGGCTGTCGTCCTTCTATCTCGTCGTCGGCTGGTGCGTGGGCGGCTATCTGTGCGCGTCGATCATGGTGATCAGCTCGGGGGCCGCCCGCTCCACCCCGCGGCGCGCCGTGATCCGGCTCCTCGCCATGGCCGCCGTCGGGATCGTCGGCGGACTCGGCGGCGCCCTGATCGTCGGCCCGGTCCTGGACGCCCTGCCGGGCGGCATCGCGGCCTGCTGGGGGCTCGGCGCACTGATCATCTTCGCGGTCGGCGCGGCCACGCTCGCCTGCCAGGGCGTCTTCGGGCTCGCCGGCATCGGGCTGGCCATCCTGCTCGTGGTGATCCTGGGCAACCCCAGCGCGGGCGGCGCCCTCCCGCCTCCGCTGCTCCCGCCGTTCTGGAAGGCGATCGGTCCGGCACTGCCGCCGGGCGCGGGGACCTGGGCGGCGCGCTCGATCGCCTACTTCGAGGGCAACGACATGACCTCGTCGCTGCTGGTGCTGTCGGCGTGGGCGGCCGCGGGGACCGTCGTCACCCTGCTGGCGGCGGCCCTGCGCTCGCGCCGCGCGCCGCGCACGCCGTGAGCCGGGCCGCGGCGGTCGGCGACCAGGGCGCAGGACCGCGCCGCGCGGACACGCGCGAAGTCCCGCCCCTCGCGCGCGGGGCGGGACTTCAGCCGTTCCTAAGGGTGCCGCGGGACCGTCAGCCGATCTGCGTCCCCGTCGCCGAGAGCGCCTCCGTCACCGGCTGGAAGAACGTTTCTCCACCGGAGCTGCAGTCGCCGCTGCCGCCCGAGGTCAGGCCGACGGCGCTGCTGCCCGAGAAGAGGGAGCCGCCGCTGTCGCCGGGCTCGGCGCAGACGTCGGTCTGGATGAGACCGTTGACGACGTCGCCGTTGCCGTAGTTCACCGTGGCGTCCAGGCCGGTGACCGTGCCGGAGTGCACCTGGGTGGTCGAGCCGCTGCGGGTGACCTTCATGCCGACGGTGGCCTCGGCGGCGCCGGTGATCTGCTGGGCCGAGCCGTTGTAGAGGTCGACCTCGCTCGGGTGGTCGACCTCGGCGGTGTACTTGACCAGGCCGTAGTCGTTGTCCGGGAAGCTGGACACCTCGTTGGCGCCGATCTGGGTGCCGGAGGAGTCCGACCAGGTGGAGATGGCGTCGGTGCAGTGTCCGGCGGTCAGGAAGTACGGCTCGCCGCCCTTGACCACGTTGAAGCCGAGGGAGCAGCGCCCGGTGCCGCCGGTGATGGCGTCGCCACCGGCGATGAAGGGCTTGAACTCCCCCTTGGTGCGCTGGAGTTCGGCCACCTGGCCGAGCCCGTCGACGACCTTGGTGAGCTTGGCCCACTCGGCGTCGGAGACCGTGCGGTCGGCCGTGACGACGACCTTGTTGGTGGTCGGGTCGGTCACCCAGGCGGTGCCCGGGACGGACGCGTCCGCCGCGAGCGTCGTACGGGCGCCGGTCAGTTCGGCGAGGGAGTTCTCGACGATTCTGGCCTTGGCGCCGGCCGCCTCGACGGTCTTCGCGGCGGCCACGTCGAGGACGTTCACCACGAGGCTCTTGCTCTTCGCGTCGTAGTACGTGCCCGCCGCGTCGGCGCCGAGGTCCTGGCCGAGCGTCGAGGCGAGCTTTCCGGCCGCGAGGGCCGAGAGGGGGGCGGGCTGCGAGGTCTTCGCAGGCTCGCTGGCGTTCGCAGTCTGGAAGGTGACTCCGGCTGCGACGAGCGCGGCGATGCCCGCGCCCGTCATGGCGATCCGCCGCCCGGGTATGCGTCGGTGCTTCAACTCGCGTCCTCCTGTGGGGGGTCGACCCGGGCGGTCATGGGGACAGCTCCGGGCCGGAAGGCTGGTTGACGGGCGACCACTCTTCCGGCACCCACAGGGAGCACACAAGGTCGACTTCAGGACGCGCACAGGGTGAGCACCGCGCGCCCTCCGCGCCTTCACCGCTTCGGGACATCCCCTGGACGCCACAGGGGAATTCGCTCTGCAAACGCTACGCGTGAGTAACCACTCACGCGGCGCTGAGGTCTAGTCCTGGCCGGAACCCGACTCCGCCTCGGGCGGCGGAGGTGCGGAAGTCGTCGGGGGTGTGGAGGACGTCGGGGGAAGCGGTTGCTGCTGCTGGGCCCGCTCCAGGAACCTCAGCAGTTCCACCGGGAACGGCAGCACCAGCGTGGAGTTCTTCTCGGCGGCGACCGCCACCACCGTCTGCAGCAGCCGCAGCTGGAGCGCGGCCGGCTGCTCGGACATCTCCTTCGCGGCCTCGGCGAGCTTCTTGGACGCCTGGAGTTCGGCGTCGGCGTTGATGATCCGGGCCCGCCGCTCACGGTCGGCCTCGGCCTGCCGGGCCATCGACCGCTTCATCGTCTCCGGCAGGGAGACGTCCTTGATCTCCACCCGGTCGATGGTGACGCCCCACTCCACGGCCGGGCTGTCGATCATCAACTCCAGCCCCTGGTTCAGCTTTTCGCGGTCCGACAGCAGATCGTCCAGGTCGCTCTTGCCGATGATGGACCGCAGCGAGGTCTGCGCCATCTGCGAGACGGCGAACCGGTAGTCCTCCACCCGGACGACCGCCTCGGCCGGCGAGGTCACCTTGAAGTAGACGACGGCGTCCACGCGCACGGTGACGTTGTCCCGGGTGATGCCCTCCTGCCCGGGCACCGGCATCGTGACGATCTGCATGTTGACCTTCCGGAGCCGGTCGATGCCCGGAAGGATCAGGGTGAGCCCGGGCCCGCGCACCTGGGGCCTGAGTTTCCCGAGCCGCAGGACCACGCCCCGCTCGTACTGCTTGACGACCCGCGCCGCCGCCGCCACGTAGACCGCTCCGGCGGACACCAGCGCGACGCCCGCCACCATCAGCTCCTCGACCATTGCCGGCCCCCAGGGGTCCACAGCACTGCCCGCGCATCACTGCCTGTACCCCGACGGTAACCCCGCCCTCCGGCAAGAGCGAGCCCCCGCACGCCGGTTGCGTATGGGGGCTCGCCTGCGAGCGGTCACAGGCCGGGTGGAGCGGTCCCGCGTGAGGATTCCCGGGTGCGGGCTCCCGCGCGGGACTCCCTCGCGAGGACTAGAAGACGCTGACGCCGTAGCGGCTCAGGGCCTCGGTCACGGGCTGGAAGAAGGTCGTGCCGCCCGAGGTGCAGTTGCCGCTGCCGCCGGAGGTCAGACCGAGCGCGACACCGCCGGAGGTGTAGAGCGCTCCGCCGGAGTCGCCGCCCTCGGCGCAGACGTTCGTCTGGATCATCTGGTAGACCACGTCACCGCCGCCGTAGTTGACCGTGGCGTTAAGAGCGGTCACCCGGCCGGTGTGGATACCGGTCGTGGAGCCGTCCCGGATGACCGACTGGCCGACGGTGGCGTTGCCGGCGCTGGTGATGTCGGTGTTGCCCGCGGTGCCCGCCTTGGCGACCGAGGTGTTGGTGTAGCGGACCAGCGCGTAGTCGTTGGTCGGGAAGCTGTAGCCGGAGTTCGTGCCCAGCACGGTGGTCTGACCGGAGTTGGAGTACCAGGTCGAGGCGACCTCGCCGCAGTGCCCGGCGGTCAGGAAGTAGTAGGTGCTCCCGCTGACGACGTTGAAGCCGAGCGAGCAGCGGTAGCCGCCGCCGTAGATGGCGTCGCCGCCGCCGATCAGCTTGTTGAACTTGCCCGGCGTGTGCTTGATCGTGAGCGCGCCGGCGTTGCTGCCCGCCTGCTCCTTGATCTGTGCGATCTCGGCGTCCGAGACCGTGCTGTCGACGGTCACCAGAAGCCGGTTGGTCTTGCTGTCGACCGCCCAGGCGGTACCCGGGATGTCCGCCTCGAGCACCGAGTCGCCGGCGCTCTTCAGCTGGGCGCTGCTGAAGGTGGCGGTGTCGGCCGCGCTCGCGTGGGGGATGGCGATCGCGGCGGCGGCCACGAGCCCGGTCGCCACGGCGGTCAGCCGGGTCCGTCTCGAGATGCCGCTCGTGGGGGTGGTGGGGGTGGTGCGCTTGATCCTCACGTTTCGTTCCCTCCCAGGGGAAGTCGGGGGCCCGTGGTGTGGGGTCGGGGCCCGTGAGGCGCAGCCGGGGACCGGCATGCGTCCGGATTTCGGACACGCCGTGACCCTGACAAGCGCTGAGGGGGAGTATTCGGCCGAACGGCCGGTCGGCGCAAGGGCGCCTTTCGGCCGTCAGACCTTCAACGAACTGCGTGAGTTGAGCCCTCTTGCAGTCTCTTGCCCCAGCTCAGACCGGGTTGCGCTCTCCTGCCTCGACCGCCACGTCCTATGTCTTCCCCGGCGGCGGGACGGGACGGAGGAAAGCATCCGCAAGGCGCACGGGGGCAGTACGTCCCGGAGGAGGTCGACCGTGCGCGTCCGTCCGCGCCCGGGTGCGCCGGAGCGCGGGAACCGGGACCGACGGCCGCTCACCCGGCCTGCGGCATCGGGGAACAGGAGCCGCGGCGCGCCGCCGCCCCGCCCGCTCCCCCGGAGGGCGAGCCGCTGCCCGGCCAGGACGAACGCCGGTTCGCCGCCTGCCCCGGGGCCGAACGCACGTCCGTCGGCGTCCGGCGCCGGAGCGGTACGGCCACCGGCGCACGGTTCTCGCCCCGTACCGCGCGGACCGTACGGCCCGGCGTGCGCCCCGGGGGTCGTGCGGACGCCCGGCGACCGGCCGCCGGTCGGGAGTCCGGGCCGAAGACGCCCGCCCCCAGGGACTCCTCGGGCACCGGCACGACCGGCCGCCGCGCGCCGCGCGCGCCCCCGGGCCGGAGCCCCCGGTCCGGTGCCGGCGCCGAACCGCGCCTCCCCGCGGCACGGCTTCCCGTCCGTGGTCAGACCGCCGGGGCCGGTCGCCCCGAGCGCCTCGGCGTCCTCTTCGGCCCCCCGGATCCCTGGGGTGTCCGGAAGTCGACCGTCCGGAAAGCCCCCGGGCCGGGGGCTCCCCGGGCCGTCTCAGGACACGCGCGAGGGTGCCCGAGCGCGAGCGGCCCGCGGGGCGCCGAGACCGGCTCACCTCGCTCCGTCCTGCCGTCGTACGGGGTGTCGTGCGGATCGCCCTCGGGGGCGCGGTCGCCGTACGGGCCGTCAAACGGCCTGCCCGTCCCCCGCCGGGGCGGGCAGGCCCAGGTGGGAGCGCAGGGTGTGTCCCGCGTACTCCGTACGGAAGACGCCGCGTTCCTGAAGCAGCGGCACCACCCGGTCGACGAACTCGTCGAGCCCGTCGGGCGTGCGTTGCGGCGCGAGGACGAAGCCGTCGGCGGCGTCCTCGCGCACGAGTTCCGCCGGCTCGGCGGCGACCGTCTCGGGCGGCCGATGAAGGACTGACGGGCACGCCGCAGCCCCACGGCGAGGAGGAAGAAGTCGAACAGACCCCGTTCGGCGGTCCTGGCGAGGTGCTCGAAGGAGGAGAAATCGACCGGCGACCTCGCGTCGGGGCCGGTCCAGACGGTGGTGGTGTCGACGCCGGGGAAGGACGCGGCCAGGTGACAGTGCCGGCCGGGCGGCCGGTGGCCGTGGGGATCCCGTCCGCTCATGCCGTTCCCTCCGCGTACCGGCCGGCGGGCCGGGCCAGCCCCAGGTGCTCGCGGAGCGTGCTGCCCGGATAGAAGGTGCGGAACAGACCACGGTGCTGGAGCAGCGCGACCGTGCCGTTGACCAGCCGCTCCAGATCGCGGAGCGGTTCGACCGGGACGAGGTGGAAGCCGTCGGCGGCGCCGTCCTTGTGCCAGGAGGCGATCAGGTCGGCGAGGTCGACGGGGCCGCCCCGGTAGAGCGGGCCCTGAGGCGTCTGCCGGGGGCCGCCTCCGCCGTGGCCGGGTGCGGCGGCGTGCTCGCCGTCCCCGAGGTCGATCAGCAGACTCACGAGGACGAGCAGGGAGTCCGGGTCGCGCCCCGCCGCGGCCGCGTCGGCCCGCAGCCGGTCCCGGACGGTGCGGGCCTGCGCGGGACTGGCCGCGCGCACGAGGGCCACGTCCGCGTACCGGGCGGCGGTGGGCCCGGCGTGTCCCTCGGTGGCGTCGACCACGCGCACCGGGTGTCCCTGCGGAGGTCTGGGCGCCGGGGCGGGGCCGCGCACCGAGAAGGCCGCGCCGGTGACGTCGACCTGGTGCAGCTTGCCGCGGTCGAGGAAACGGCCGGTCGGCGCGTCCCGCACCGCGGCGCCGTCCTCCCAGCGGTCCCACAGCTTCGCCGCCGCGTCGGCGACTTCACCGGCCTCCTGCCACAGCGCAGCCGGCGGGGCGGAGTGCCTGCGGCCGAGGAGGCGGGCCTCCCCCTCCGTGCTGGAGACGTCGATCCGCCAGCCGGCCCGGCCCCTGCTGACCCGGTCGAGCGTGGCGACCGCGGCCTGGAGGTGGAAGGGCTCGGTATGGGCGGTGGTGAGGGTGGGCACCAGTCCGACGCGGTGCGTGGCGGGCGCCACCCGGGCCAGCACGGCCGACGCGTCGGGCCCGGGCCGGGCGAAGGCATCGTCCAGCGTCACGAAGTCGAGGCCGCCCCGCTCGGCGAGCCGCGCCAGCTCGACGTACGGGCCGGCGTCGTACACCCCCGGCCGATCGACGGCCGCCGCCAGGTGCAGCAGGCCCCGGCCCTGCGATGAGGTCATGGGGGAGAACCCTTTCTTCCGTGACGCTTCGAAGGGGAGCGGTTCACCCGACGGCATCGGCGCCCAGATCCCGCAGGAACACCAGGGCGGCCCGGGCGGTGGCGTCGTTCTGGCGGAACGCGGGGCCGCCGGTGCGCGGCCGGGTGAAGGCGCCCGGCGTACGGCCGTCGGTGTGCGGTCCGAGCGCGAAGCGCCGGGGGTGCGGCCGGCCGGCCCGGTCCAGGACCCGCCCGTCGGCGCGGTCCACCCGCAGCAGCCCGTCGGGAGTCCCGCCCGCGCCGTCGGCGTGCAGGTCCCGCAGCAGCGGGTCGAGGGCGCGGCGGAGCGTCGGCTCCGGCAGCCGGGCCTCCACCAGGGCCCGCGCCTCGACCGAGAAGCCCGGCACGGAGGCGCTCGACGCCCGGAACACCCCGCCTCGCGCCTGTACGGCCATGTCGGCGCCGAGGAACCTGAGCACCCCGGCCCGGGACAGCGCGAGCAGCTGTCTGAGCCGGGGGCCGGGCGGTCCGGAGGCGAGGCAGCTGAAGAAGCCGTGCCACCAGGAGCCGATGTCGCCGAGCCGGACCAGTTGCCCGTAGACGGAGAGCAGCCCCAGGAACACGGCCAGGTCGGTGCTGTGCGCGGCGTCGTGACGGCGGCTCAGGTCGTCCTCCACATAGCCGCGCAGCCCCTCCTGGAACTCCTCGAAGGACCCGTACGTCACCCCGTCCAACGGCCGGTCGAGGGCGGCCAGGTCGAGCCGGTCCCGCGGGTCGGGCACGGCGGACGCCACCAGCGCCTCCCGTTCGGCGCCCCCGGACGCGGCCCCGTACTTCTCCTCGAAGTCGGCCCAGGCCATCGCGGTCCGCTCGGCGTGCACCGTGAACAGGCGGTGGTAGTGGGCGAAGCCCAGCTCCTTCTCCACCAGCGGCCACACATCGCGCCGGAAGTCGAAACCCCCGGGCCGCGCGAGCAGCCCGTCGATCTCGGCGGGCCCGAGGAACCGGGGCAGCGGCGGCCGCTCGCCGGTCCAGTCGTAGCCGATCTTCGAGTGGTACGGCACACCGCGCCGCGAGCCGACGTACAGCACCGGTTCCCGCCCCGAGGGCACATAGGAGTCCCCCTCGTACCGACCGCCGCGTCCCTCGGTGAGGAGCACCATCAGGTCGACGAAGGCGAGTCCGAAACCCCGCACCAGCACGGGTTCGCCGGCCGGCAGTGCGGACAGGTCGGTGTCGGCCGTGAAGTCCGGCGGCAGGTGGACGAGCCCGTGCCGCTCCGCGTGGGCCGCCAGTTCACGCTGCTCCTCGTCGAGTTCGGCGTCCAGATGGCCGAGCGCGAGGACCACGAGATCGGCGGAGAGGGGCTGGTCCCGGCCCTCCAGCCGGACCTGCTGGCGTCCCGTGCGGGGACCGCTCACCCGCAGCGCGCGCGCCGGATGGTGGTGGACGGTGATCTGCGGTGGCAGGGCGGCGACCGCCTGCTCGTGCACCCAGCGCAGATAGGCGCCCTGGAGCCGGCGGTCGGCGAAGGTGCGTCCGTCGATGCCCGCCCACTCGTGCAGGGTCGGGCCGGGCCGCACCGGCCCGGCCATCTCCACCGTCTCGTCGGTGAACATGGTGACGTCCTCGGCGTGCGAGTTCATCCACAGCAGCGGCGACTGGGCGGCGCGCCAGATGCGTCCGGCGCCCGGCGGATGCGGGTCGACGAGATGGATCTCGAGCCCCGAACCGGCGTACAGCTCGGGTGCGTTGGCGGCGATCCGCTCGATGAGACCGGTCCCCCGCGGCCCGGCCCCGACGATCACGAGGGTGGCGGGCGCTTCGGGGTCGAGGGTTTCGGAAGGCATGCGAAGGCTCCGTGACAACGGGAAGGGAACACGGGTAGGTGCCTTCACACACCGGATGGGGCGCGCCGCGCGGCGCAGATACGGCCGAGCCCCTCAGCAGGGCCGTGCAGCGAGAGTACGTGGGCGTTTCGGCTCACTGTCAAGGCCGTCCACACTGTGAGCCGTACATCTCAAGTCGGTTGACGCGTAACCGGAGACCTGTTCCACTTGGCCCATGCATCCGCAGCAGTGTCTGGTCACCCGCTCCCACATCGACTTCGGTCGCGTGTGGTCCTGTTCCTGTTGAGCTGACCCACTGCGGCCCCCGCTTCCGGGGCGCCCTCTTCGCGTTCTCCTCTCACGCCGCTCCGCCTTCACCTCCGCGCTCTCCCCTCGGTACGCGCCTTTTCCACCGTTTCCTCCGCGTCTCACGCCTGCCCGACGGCGGTCAGCGCCCCGACCGTGCTGCGGCCCGGAGCGGTGCGAGGCCCGACGACCCGTTCCATCAACGCCCCCAGCACATCTCGTACGGAACCGCCTTCGCGCGCGTCGCACTCCAGCACGGGCACCTCGGCGCTCCGCCCTGACGCCGCCCGCACCTCCTCCGGTTCGAGGCGTTCGGCCCCGCCGAAGCGATTCGCCGTGAGGACGAACGGCGCGCCCCGGGCCTCGAAGCAGTCGACGGCCGGGAAGCGCTCCTCGATCGGGAGCGCTCGCAACGGTGGTCCTCGTGGCCACCCGGCGGCCCCGGGTGGCCGTATGCGAACGGCCCGGCCGCCGGTCCCATGGACGGCCCCGCGCCGTCCGCGTCCTCGACCGGAGATGCGGCCCGGAGACGCCCGCCGCTCACCGCGGCGCCCCCGCACCGGGCGCCGCGAGCCGAGACGGTGACGCCGCGTCAGCAGTCGCAGGAGCAGCACTCACAGCACTGGCAGCACTCACACCCGTCGCAGCAGTCGCAGCCGTCACAGCCGTCGCTGCACCAGCCCTCCCGCTTCTTCCGCGACCAGGGCCCCTCGAACTCGTCGGCACAGCACACCTGGCAGGTGCAGCACAGCCCGATCGCGACCGCGCATCCGGCCCAGAAGCCGCGCTTCCCGGGGCGCGGCGGCTCACCGCCGAAGGGGTTGCCGCCGCCGGGGGCGCCGGGCGCGTAGGGGTTGCCGGGCGCGTGCGGGTCCACCGGCCCCCGAGGGGCGTACGGGCCGGTCGGCGGCCCGAAGGAACCCTCCGGCGAGGGCGCGTTCCGACACGACTGCGTCCCGAACGCCCGGTCGACCGACCGTTCCAGCTCGTGCGCCAGCAGGAGGTGCGCGAGCCTGCCGTCCGCGAACTCGACGTCGCGCAGCGCGAGCCGGATGCCGTGCAGGGCGTCGTCGGCGAGCCGTCGGGCCTCGGCGAGCGGGGTGCCGGTGGCCGTCAGCGGGTTCCAGGCGCCGGCCGCCGCGTCGGCCTCGCGGTCCTCGACCGCGTCCAGCAGATGCGCCAGCCGCCCGAAGAGACGGCCGGCCTCGGCGAGCGGGGCCGCGTTGCCCGGCCGGCCCGCCAGCACCGCGGTGTGCGCGAAGGCGGCCGCGGTCGCCGTCTCGGTCGGCTCGGTGACGGCCGTCAGCGAGGTGCCGGGCCCGGCGAGCGCCTCGATGCCGACCTGGCGGTCCACGGCGTCGACGAGGACGGCGGTGTCGAACCCGACGGCGGCCCCGCCGCGTTCCCCGGCCCGGCCCCAGCTCGCGGCGACCCTGCGCGCGGCGACGGCGACGGGCCGCCGCGCCAGCAGCCCGTCCCCGTCGGCGACGTGGTCGCGCACCTTGGCCGAGGCGAGCACCAGCGAGACGGCGGCCGCGAGCCGGGCGCCCTCACCCCGCGCGACGGACGCGGTCCGCATCCCGCGCAGCGGGCACGGTCCCGCCGTCCGCCGCCCTCCGCCGGCCGTGCCCCGGGGGGCCTGAGCCTCCGTCAGAACCGATATGAGCAGGCCGTCGTAGTTGGTGACGACCCGCGCGAACTGCCCGTGGTCGCCGCGCAGCGCGAGACACAGCCCGCACAGGTGGGCCATCCACTGGGCCTTGAGGCCCTCTCCGAGCCGATGACTGCATGGCCTGACCATTCCGAACACGGCAACCCCCGTCACCCTTGGGACATTGAGTTGCGCATGCTATCGACCGATTGTCATGCCGGATCGGGGGCACCCGGTTCACCCGGACGCCCCGTGCGTCACTCATTCGCCATGAAGAATCATATTTCACTCACAGTCAGCAGCCGTATGCGGTACGACCCTTGGGAGACGCGGGCTCTCGACGTATTCGCTGTGCACCAGTACCGTCACAAACCCCCCGCGCGGCGTCTATCCACTTGGCGCGACATCCGCATCATGGACGACCATGGGGAATGCGGAAAGCAGAAAGACCGCTGTGAGAGGAGGCGTCCATGGGATCGGTGCGCAAGGCGAGTGCCTGGCTTGGCCTCGTCGACGACAACGATGACGAGCGTTACTACGACGACGACTATTCCGAGGGGACCGACTCCGGCGACGCCTGGGTCACCGACCCCCGCGTGAAGGTGGCGACGGACACGGCCGAGGAGAAGGGCCGCCGGATCGGCACCGTCACCCCGGACAGCTTCCGGGACGCGCGGGCGATCGGTGAACTGTTCCGCGAGGGCGTGCCGGTCATCATGAACCTCACGGCCATGGAGGCCGGGGACGCCAAGCGCGTCGTCGACTTCGCGGCCGGGCTGATCTTCGGCCTGCGGGGTTCGATCGAGCGGGTGTCCACCCGGGTGTTCCTGCTGTCCCCCGCCAACACGGAGATCGTCAACGGAGATCCGTCCGCGCACCGGACGGACGGTTTCTTCAACCAGAGCTGAGGCAGGGCCGCTCACCGGCCCTGCCCCGGCCCCCGGCCGGGTCAGCGGAAGGCGTCGAGTCCGGTGAGCGCCTTGCCCAGCACGAGCTGGTGCATCTCGACGGTGCCCTCGTAGGTGAGCACCGACTCGAGGTTCGTCGCGTGCCGCATGACGGGGTATTCGAGCGAGATCCCGTTCGCGCCGAGGACGGTGCGGGCGGTCCGGCAGATCTCGATCGCCTCCCGTACGTTGTTGAGCTTGCCGAAGCTGACCTGCTCGGGGCGCAGGCGGCCGGCGTCCATGCGCCGCCCCAAGTGATGGGCGAGCAGAATCCCCTTGTGCAGCTCGACCGCCATGTCGGCGAGCTTGGCCTGGGTGAGCTGGAAGCCCCCGATGGGCCGCCCGAACTGCTCGCGGGTCTTCGCGTACTCGACGGCGGTCTCGAAGCAGGAGCGGGCCGCGCCCATCGCCCCCCACACGATGCCGTAGCGCGCGTGGGACAGGCAGCTGAGCGGTCCGCGCAGTCCGGTGACCTCGGGCAGGACGGCGTCGGCGGGCAGCCGCACGTCGTCGAGCACCAGCTCGCTGGTCACGCTGGCCCGCAGCGACCACTTGTGCTTGATCTCGGGCGCGGAGAAGCCCGGGGTGCCCGCGGGCACCACGAAGCCGCGGATCCCGTCGTCGCTCTGCGCCCAGACGACGGCGACCCCGGCGACGGTGCCGTTGGTGATCCACATCTTGCGGCCGTTGAGCACCCAGTCGGAGCCGTCCCGCTTGGCGTAGGTGCGCATGCCGGCCGGGTCGGAGCCGTGATCGGGTTCGGTGAGCCCGAAGCACCCGATGATCTCGCCCGCAGCCATCCCCGGCAGCCAGGTCTGCTTCTGCTCCTCGCTGCCGAAGCGGTGCAGGGCGTACATGGCGAGGGAGCCCTGCACGGAGACGAGGGACCGGATGCCGGAGTCGGCGGCCTCCAGTTCGAGACAGGCGAGGCCGTACTGCACGGCGCTGGCGCCGGCGCACCCGTAGCCGCTGAGCGACATCCCGAGCGCCCCGATGGCGCCGAGCTCGCGCGCCAGCTCCCGGATCTCCGGCAGCTCCCCGCGCTCGTACCAGTCGGCGACCCGGGGCAGCACCCGGTCCGCGGCCCAGATCCGCACGGTGTCGCGGATCGCGAGATCCTCCGGCTCCAGCAGATCGTCGATCCCCAGCGGGTCGGCGGGGTCGAAGGGCGGCAACGTCGAGGACGCGGACATGAGAGAGCCTCCGAAAAACTAGCACCGCTAGTCACACCATCGCCCGAGACGTTACGACGCGTCGTCCCGCACGTCCAGTACGGGCGCGCGCCGCGAGCGCGGCGTCCCCCCAGGAAACGCCCGCCCCCGGATCGACGGCAACCGGCCAGCGCGCGGGAAGAGCGGCGCTCAGGCGGAGACGCGGGTCTGCGCGACCTCCCGGGGCGAGGGAAGCTCCACCTCCGCCGGCGGCGCCTCGCACTGCATGACCCGCGGCAGGCGCACGGCCATCACGGCCCCCAGCAGCAGCAACCCGGCACTCACCAGCAGCGTGACGTGCAGTCCGTGCACGAAGCTGTCCCGCGCGACCTGCCGCAGCGCGCTCCCGACCGGCCCGCCCAGCTGCCCGGCGACCTCGTACGCCTCGCCCAGCGAATGCCCCGCCGCGTCCGACGCCGACGCCGGCACCCCGGGAACGGACTTCAGTCCCGGCGCGTACGCGGCGTTCATCACGCTTCCGAGCAGGGCGATCCCGATGCCCGCACCCAGCTGGTACGACGTCTCGCCGATGGCCGCAGCCCCGCCCGCCTGGTCCGGCGGCGCCTCGCTCAGCATCGACTCGTACGCCGCGAACAAGGTCGTCTCCAGGCCGAAGCCGAGCAGCAGGAACCCGAACAGGAGCAGTCCCGTGTTGTCCGAGCCGCCCATCGCGGTCAGCGTCAGCACCGCCAGCGCCGTGAGGACGAACCCGCCGCACACCATCCGGCGCGGCCCGAACTGCCGGAGCAGCCGGGCCCCGGCCAGTCCGGCCGCCATCGCGGCGAAGGTCAGGGGCAGCAGCCGCAGGCCCGTCTCCAGGGGAGACAGCCCCAGCACCAGCTGCAGATACTGTGCCGCGATCAGCTCGAGACCGACCAGTGCCAGCATCGCCAGCACGATGCACCCGACGGACGTGCTGAACGCCGGACGACGGAACATGCCGAGGTCCACCAGCGGGTGCAGACGACGCCGCTGACGGCGGACGAACAGCGCGATCAGCAGCGCCCCCACCAGCAGTGGCGCCACCGTGAACAGCCCGAGTTCGCCGCCGCCCAGCCGCTTCACGCCCAGCACGACACCGAACAGGCCGGCCGCCGCCATCAGCGCGCCGACCACGTCCCAGGGGCCGTCCGCCGCACCCCGCGACTCGGGCAGCAGAAGCCGCCCCACCGGCAGGCTGACCAGCATCAGCGGGATGTTGACGAGGAAGACCGAGCCCCACCAGAAGTGCTCGAGCAGGAAGCCGCCCAGGAGCGGGCCGACCGCCGCGCCCACCGCGGCCACGGCGCTCCAGATGCCGATCGCGAGCGCCCGCTCGCGCCGGTCGGGGAACACCTGCCGCAGGATCGACAGCGTCGCGGGCATGATCATCGCGCCGCCCACGCCCAGCAGCGCACGCGCCACGATCAGCGTCTGCGCGCTGTCCGCGAACGCCGCCAGCGCGGAGGCGACGCCGAACAGGGCGTAGCCGAGCAGCAGGATCCGTCTGCGGCCCACCTTGTCGCCGAGCGTGCCGAACAGGATCAGCAGCGAGGCGCAGACCAGTGGATAGGTGTCGACGATCCAGAGCAGCTCGATGGCGCCGGGCCGCAGGTCCTCGGTGACGGCGGGCACCGCCACATGCAGCACGGTCGCGTCCACGGCGACCAGGAGCAGGCTGACGCACAGCACCACCAGGACGACCCAGCGGTTGGCACCGGCCCCGGCCGCCCGACGGCGCAGCCCAGCGGCGGCCGTGGTCGTCCCGGACATGTACGTACCTCCCAGGTGATCCCCCGGTTCGGCGGGCTCACGGGGTGGGGACTCCCCGCGGCTCGGCCGGAGAGGAGCGGTGTCTCCGGCCCGCGCAAACGAACACGAGTGGAACGCAGCGTACGCGAGTTCGCGCCAGGGCCACGTGGCGGACCTCTCACCACCCCCGGGCAACCCGTGTGGCGTACGCCACTCCCGTGCCATGCGCCGGCCACCCCCCGTACCCCTCCCGGCGCTACCTCGGGAGCTGTCTCCGGGGCTGTCTCCCGGAGCGGTCCGGTCGCCCCGGCGGACCGGGGCGCCGGGCGGGCCGTCGATAATCGAGCCCGTGACCGATCTTGAGACACGCGCGACGCCCCCCGGCTCCGCGACCCTGCGCCGGGCGGCCCCCGCCCTCCTGGGGTACGCGGCCGTGCGTGCCCTGGGTCTGCTCGCCCTGGTGCTGTGGGGCGCCGCCCGCGACAAGAGCGCGTACACGCTCCTGACCGCCCGCTGGGACGCCCTCTGGTACACCAGGGTCGCCGAGCGGGGATACGGCTACGAGGTCCGTCTGCCGAACGGCGACGTCCACTCCGACCTCGCCTTCTTCCCGCTGCTGCCGTGGCTGGAAAGGCTGCTGCACGCGGTGACCCCGCTGTCGTACGCCGACGCCGGTTTCCTCGTGTCCCTGCTCGCCTCGCTCGCCGCGGCCTGGGGGGTCTTCGCGGTCGCCGACCGGGTGTACGGGCGGCGGGCCGGAGTCTGCGCGGTGCTGGTGTGGGCCGCCCTGCCGGTCGGGATCGTGCAGTCGATGGCGTACAGCGAGTCACTGTTCACGGCGCTGGCCGCCTGGTCGCTGTACGCGGTGCTCACCGGCCGGTGGGTGACCGCGGGGGCGCTGGCGGCGCTGGCCGGTCTGACCCGCCCGGTGGGGCTCGCGGTGGTCGCGGCGGTGTGGGCGGCGGGCGTGGCGTCCCTCGTCCGCGACCGGAGGGCGCCGGGCGGCGACGTCCGTGCCGGGCGCGGGGCCGGGGCGGCCGCCGCCCGCGTCGCGCCACAGGTCCTCGGCATGCTTCTCGCGCCGCTCGGCGCCGCCGGGTACGTCCTGTGGGTCGGCCACCGCACCGGCCGGGGCCCGCTCGGTTACCTCCACGTCCAGGCGGGCTGGCGCAACGGCTTCGACGGCGGCTACGCCTTCGCCCGCTTCGTCGCCGACAAGTTCACGTCGTTCCCGTCGGCCCTCGCCGGTGCCGGGCTGATCGCCGGCGTCGCCCTGCTGCTGTGGCTGTACGTCGTCTGTGTGCGCCGGCGTCAGCCGCTTCCGCTGCTGGTGTACACGGGCACGGTCCTGGCGCTCGCCCTGTGCGCGTCGAGCTACTTCGGCTCCAAGCCGCGTCTGCTGCTGCCCGCCTTCCCGCTGCTGCTGCCGCTCGCGCAGGCCCTGGCCCCGCCGCGGACGTCCAGGTCGGCGCTGGTGGTCGGGTGCCTCGCGGCGGCGTCGGCCGTGTACGGCGCGTGGTGGCTGAACGGCAGCGGTCCGCCGTAAGAGATTCCGGCTTTCCGGTGAACCCTTTCATACGTTCCCTAAAACTATCTCTTGGAATGATCAAAGGAATTGAAGGGAACACTGTTCGACCATTAGCGATTCCATAGGAATAAGAGCCCTTCTGAGAGCAATCCCACATCACATCGTCATCACAAACCCGCGGAATCGGCCGGGTCCCGAGCTCACTCGCTGTAACGTCGTTTAGGTGCGTACCGAACAAAACCTCACCCGTCTGGACCGGGTGTTCGCCAGGCTCGACCGGGAGCCGGAACGACCGGCCCACATCGATGTGCCGAAGATGAGCAGGCACAGGGTCGCGCTGTTCCTGGCGACCCTGGCCTTCTATCTGGCGATCGTGTGGCTCGTGGTGATCACCTCGTGGCTGGTCCGCCTCGACTGGCTGGTCATGTTCTTCCGGCCGTACCAGCAGTGGTCGGGCATCCACTGGTTCGTCGACTACTACGTGGTCCTCGGCCAGCGTGGTCCGACCGCCGTGATGGTCGCCGCCTGGCTGGGCTGGAGATCGTGGCGGCAGCACACCCTGCGCCCGCTGCTCACGCTCGGCGCCTCGCTGCTGCTGCTGAACCTCACCGTCGGCGCCGCCAAGCTCGGCATGGGCCGGCTCGGGCCGCACTACGCGACCACCATCGGCTCGAACGAGATGGGTCTCGGCGGCGATATATTTCCCAGCGGCCATACCGCCAACGCGGTCGTGACCTGGGGAATCCTGGCGTATCTGGCCTCCACGCCGAGAGCGCGCCGCTGGCTGTCCGCGCTCTCCGCGGTGACCTCGCTCGGGGTCGGCCTCGCCACGGTGTACCTCGGCACGCACTGGCTCAGCGACGTGGTGCTCGGCTGGGCCGCGGGGCTGCTGATCCTGCTGGCGCTGCCCTGGTGCGAGCCGCTGATCGCGCGCGCCGAGGTCGCGATCTTCGATCTGCGCGACCGCTGGCGCGACCGCCGCGCCGGCACGGCCCCCGCGCCCGCCCCGGCTCCGGCCGCGCCCGTCGCCGTGCCCGTGCCGTTCGCCTCGGGCGCACCGGCCCCGGAGGAGGCCTCCGCGCTCCAGGAGCCGGCGCCACCGGCCCGTGCGCCGCGCGCGCCGGTCTATCTGGCGCCGGGCCCGCACACGACCCGCTCGGAGCGCACGCCGGTCACCCCGGTCGGCAGCCGCCGGCCACCGCACGCCGACCGCCTGCCGCGCGGCGCCGCGACCTCCGCGGCCCGCCCGCTCACCGGCGGCTGACCGCCCCCGACGGCGGGACCACGGTACGCACCACCCGGTTCCGCGCCCGAAGGCCCCGGTTCCCGACGACGGGAACCGGGGCCTTCGCCGTGCCCGTCCGGCCTCCCCGGACGCCTCAGCCCTTCCAGGCCCGAGTCACGAGCCCGTCGCGCACCTCGAAGTTCAGCCGCCCGAAGCGGTACTCCATGGTGACGATCGTCCCGGGGGCCAGCTCACGCACCGTCGACCACCCCCGTTCGCGCGCGAGCCGCTCGGCCCGCGCGGCCTCGAGGCCGACGTATCCGTCCGGATTGTCCTGGGGCTCCGCTGGCGGAGCGGGATTCGGTGCCATACCGCCACGCTAGGCGGCCGGCCGGGCCCCGGGAACCCCGGACCGGCGATACGGATCACTCCGGTCACACTTCTGTCACAGGATCACGACACGCGTTTCGGTCGAACTCACTCACACGTACGAACGGTTTCGTGCACCTTCCGCGCGAATTCGAACGCCATTTCCGCGTGTCGTCCGGCCGCCTCGAATACCCCGGCGGAAAATACACGGAGAACCGTTCCCCGACCCCACCGCATTCCGATTCCGTGCGGGATCGCGGGAGCTGACCGCTCATAGGAAATACACGGCTCCCCCACACATCCTCCGTACGCACCCGGGGCGTCGGCGGGCCCGGGACAGGGCGAACGAAGGGGCGAGTGATGGGGACTCAGACCGTGGCGACGGCACGCACCGCGGGCACCCGGCGCAGCGGGCGGGGCCGGGTGGTCGTCGACTGGCTGACCACCACCGACCACAAGAAGATCGGCCACCTCTACCTGATCACGTCCTTCGTCTTCTTCCTCGTCGGCGGGATCATGGCACTGCTGATGCGGGCCGAACTCGCCCGGCCGGGGATGCAGATCGTCGACAACAACCAGTTCAACCAACTGTTCACGATGCACGGCACGATCATGCTGCTGCTGTTCGCGACCCCGTCCTTCGCGGGTTTCGCCAACGAGCTGATGCCGCTCCAGATCGGCTCCCCGGACGTGGCCTTCCCCCGGCTGAACATGCTCTCGTACTGGCTGTTCCTGTTCGGCGGGCTGACCGTGCTGGGCTCGCTGCTGACACCGGACGGCCCGGCGGCGTTCGGCTGGTTCGCCTACGCGCCGCTGAACAGCGAGCGGTACTCCCCCGGGATCGGCCCCGACCTGTGGATCATGGGCCTGGCGCTGGCCGGCTTCGGCACGATCCTCGGCGCGGTCAACTTCGTCACCACGATCATCGGCATGCGCGCGCCCGGCATGACGATGTTCCGCATGTCGATCTTCACCTGGAACACGCTCTTCACGTCGATCCTGATCCTGATGGCGTTCCCGGTGCTGGCGGCCGCCCTGCTGGTGCTGGAGGCGGACCGGCGGTTCGGCTCGCAGGTGTTCGAGGCGGTCAACGGCGGGGCGCTGCTGTGGCAGCACCTGTTCTGGTTCTTCGGGCACCCCGAGGTCTACATCATCGCGCTGCCGTTCTTCGGGATCATCACGGAGATCATCCCGGTCTTCAGCCGCAAGCCGATCTTCGGCTACCTGACGCTGGTCGGCGCGACGATGGCGATCACCGGGCTGTCGATCGTGGTGTGGGCGCACCACATGTTCGTCACCGGCGCGGTGCTGCTGCCGTTCTTCTCCCTCCTGAGCTTCCTGATCGCGGTCCCCACCGGCGTGAAGTTCTTCAACTGGACCGGGACCATGATCAAGGGCTCGATCTCCTTCGAGACCCCGATGCTGTGGGCGACCGGGTTCCTGGTGACGTTCCTGTTCGGCGGCCTGACCGGGGTCATCCTGGCGTCGCCGCCGATGGACTTCCACGTCTCCGACTCGTACTTCGTGGTCGCCCACTTCCACTACGTCGTCTTCGGCACGGTCGTCTTCGCGATCTTCGCCGGCTTCTACTTCTGGTGGCCGAAGTTCACCGGGAAGCTGCTCGACGAGCGGCTGGGGAAGATCCAGTTCTGGACGCTGTTCGTCGGCTTCCACACCACGTTCCTCGTGCAGCACTGGCTGGGCGCCGAGGGGATGCCGCGCCGGTACGCCGACTATCTCGCCGCCGACGGGTTCACCGCGCTCAACACCGTCTCCACGATCGGCTCGTTCCTGCTCGGCCTCTCCACCCTGCCGTTCCTCTACAACGTCTGGAAGACCGCGCGGTACGGCACCAGGGTCGGCGTGGACGACCCCTGGGGCTTCGGCCGTTCCCTGGAGTGGGCGACGTCCTGCCCGCCGCCCCGGCACAACTTCACGGCGCTGCCGAAGATCCGCTCGGAGTCCCCGGCGTTCGACCTGAACCATCCGCAGTACGCGGCCGAGACGCCGCAGCCCGAGCCAAAGCGCCATCAAGCCGGTCACGGGCCGTCCTGATCGCCTCGATCAGTTCCACCGGCTCCAGCACCTCGAACGCGAAGCCCGTCATCATCACGTGGATCACCATCACGTCGAGGCTCGCGGCGCCGGTGCGCAGCAGACAGGCCCGGTCGCCGTCGGGCTCCAGCGTCCCGGCCGACGGCGAGATCCGTTCGGCGGCCTCGGCCTGCGGCACGAACAGCCGGACGGTGGCCCGGGTGGCGTACGCGCGCGTGGAGACGCCCTGCGAGACGTAGGCGGCGAGGTCCCCGGCGGGCGGTTCGCGCGGTGCGAAGCGCGGCCCGTGCGGTGGCCTCGGCGTGAGACGGTCCACCCGGAACGTCCGCCAGTCGGCGCGGTCGAGGTCCCAGGCGACCAGGTACCAGCGGCGCTCGGTGCACACCAGGCGGTGCGGTTCGACGGTGCGGCGGGTCTGTGTGCCGTCGTGCCCCCGGTAGTCGCAGCGCAGGCGTTCGGCGTCCCGGCAGAGGTGGGCGAGCTCGGTGAGGACGGCCGGGTCGACGGCGGAGGAGCCCGGTTCGCGCAGCATCGGCACGGTGAACGCGTTCAGGGCGCCCACCCGGCGCCGCAGCCGGTGCGGCAGCACCTGCTCCAGCTTCGCCAGGGCCCGTACGGAGGTCTCGCCGATGCCCTCGATGCCCTGTCCGGCGGCGGTCCGCAGCCCCACCGCGACGGCGACGGCCTCGTCGTCGTCCAGCAGCAGCGGCGGCAACTCGGCGCCGGCGCCCAACTGGTAGCCGCCTCCGGTGCCGGGGCTGGCGTTGACCGGATAGCCCAGCTCGCGCAGTCGGTCCACGTCCCGGCGCACCGTGCGGGAGGTGACTCCCAGCCGGTCGGCGAGTTGGGCGCCCGACCACTCGCGGTGGGCCTGCAGCAGGGACAGCAGGCGCAGCAGTCGGGCGGAGGTCTCCAGCATGCGCCCAGTGTGTCTCACGAGGCGGGGGCCCCACCCGGCCGTCCCGCCGGATGGGGTCACCGTGTCCCGGAGGCGGAACGGCTCAGAGCGTGAGGCGCTGTCCGGGCACGATCAGGTCGGGGTCGCCGCCGACGACGGCCCTGTTGGCGGCGTAGACCCGCTGCCAGGTCAGCCCGTTGCGGGCCGCGATGGTGCTGAGGGTGTCGCCCTCGCGGACGGTGTAGTCACCACGGCTCGTGCCGCGGGAGGTCTGGCCCGTCGAGCGCTCCGGCGCCTGCGAGGCGCCCGACCGCGAGGAGTTCGAACTGCCGGAGTTCGAGCTGCCCGACTTCGCACTGCCGGACTTCGTGGACCCGGACTTCGTGGAGCCGGACCTGGCGGAGCTCGACTCGGCCGAGGACGATCCGGCCCCCGGTGCGCTGCCGGACGCTCCGGCGCGCGCCGAGCAGGTCGGCCACGCGCCCCACCCCTGGGCGTTCTGCACCTTGGTGGCGACGGAGATCTGCTGTGCCTTGCTGGCCTTGTCGGCGGTCGACGCGTAGGCGGTGCCGCCGTACGCGCGCCAGGTACCGGCGGAGAACTGCAGCCCGCCGTAGTAGCCGTTGCCGGTGTTGATCGACCAGTTGCCGCCGCTCTCGCACTGGGCGATGCGGTCCCACACCCCGCTGTCGGCGGCCGTGGCGCTGCCGGTCGCGGAGAGCAGTCCGAGAGGGGCGAGCAGGATCGCCCCGGCGAGGACCGCCGTCTTGCGCGACGAGGTGCGGGTGTGGATATCGGCACATTCGGACATGTAGATCCCTCTCTACGTACCCGGGCTCCCCCTGGCCGGGGCGTGCCGGCCGCGCGGGAACGCGGTCGTCACGCCCGGCCCGTCCGTCGGCGGTGGTGCTGCGCGGTGTCTGGCTCTGCGCGGCCGGCGGACGTACCCGAGCGGTGCTCGTTGCACACGGCGGAGCAATCTAGGCAGCTGACGGGCTGTTATCAACCAACTCCCCGTCGTCCCAGGCCAGTTCATCGTTACCGCAGGTAGCAGCGAATTCCGGCCACCTACTTCGCTCCATCATTTCCTGATTTGTCGACCAGGCTCCCGCGCGGACTGTGAGTCAGCTCACCGGATCAACTTCCGTGACCTCTCCGTTACTTGGCATGGAGTGGCGGATTCCGTACACATCGTGACCGTGCGCGCAGGATGGTTCGATTCCGTTCGCCGTCCAGCGTGACCCTGGCCACAGATCGCCCGTTGTCTTCTTCATGAGCCGGGGACCCACCCGGACCACGAGCCGGGAGCCACCCGCCTCGCCCACGCACCGCATCCGAGGGAGTCACCCGTGCCGCGCATGCTCGACGTCAGCGACGAGGTACGCGCCGAGATCGGCGACGAAGAAGCCGACCGGCTGCTCGCCGGAGACAACGCCCCGGGCAGTTACGACTGCACGTCCTGCCGCACCCCGGGCGACTCCGAGAACGAGCGCACCAGCACCGTCCTGTTCATCGGGGACGAGACCGCCGTCCTCGCCTTCGCCCACTCCACCTGCCTGCCCTCGCAGGTCGTCCAGGTCACCGAGGAGCAGCTCCAGGGCGCGGTCCGCTCCATCAGCGGCGACACCGTCGACCTGGACCCCGACAAGGTCGCACCCGAGCAGGCGGTGCTCGGCGTCACCAGCGGACTCGTGCTGATCGCCGGGGAGTTGCACCCGGCGCTGGTCGTCGAGCCGACCGCGCCCATCGTGCGCCCCGGCACGACCGGCGCGGGCGACGACTTCCTGCCGCTCCTCATCGAGCAGGGGTTCATGCCGCTCTCCCAGCTGGCCGAGGTGCCGCCGGTGCAGCACGGCTGGTCCGTGCTGCTCGCGATGGGCCAGCTGCACGCGGTGCTCCAGCCGTCGGCGAACGGCGGGCAGCCGGTGGCCTGGTGGCAGGCGCACCAGCCGTTGCAGGTGACGGAGGGCTGGCGGGCCGCCGCCAACAAGCACCAGCAGGTGCTGATGTTCGCGGCGCCGGTCGGCTCCATCGGGCGTCAGCCCCGGGAGGACCTGCTGCGGGACGCGCTGGACAAGGCCGCGGCCAACGGGCAGTTGGTCGGGGCGGCGCTTCCGCTCGCCGGCACCTGAGTTCGCCCACCGGGCGGGGACTGCGGCCCTGCGGCGACCGAGACGCCGTCCGCGGACGCAGCCCCGCGCCCTCGTGAGGACGCCCGCCGAGCCGCATCTCTTCCGGTGCCGCGTCGTTTGGACATACGTGCACACCTACGACGTTCCCCGCCGCCCGTCCTTCCAGTCGATCCCGTCCGCGCGACCGGCCCAGGACGCGTCCGGCGGCCCCTCGGCCACCCCGATCTACGACGCGCTCTACGCCGAGTACGTCAAGACGTTCCGTTCGCTGCCGGGCGACCGCAGCGGCGAGGACGAACTGGGGTTCACCGCCTTCGGGAACATCCCGCACCACACGAGCTCCTACCCGGCGCCCCGCCCGGGGTCGTTCAGCAGCTCCTACAGCGCCTACAGCGCGGGGGCGCAGAGCGCGCGGGTCGGACAGCAGTCCCAGTGGCAGCGGGTCGGGCAGCTCGGCCAGTCGGCGGCGCCGACCGCGATGCAGCACGTCCCCGCGGCGCTCCCGCCGGCCCCCCGCAGGGCCTTCTGAGCGCCGAGCACGACCGGAGGGCGGCACCCGTCTCGGGTGCCGCCCTCCGGTCGTGCCGCCGCTTCTACTTCTTCTTGTTGGCGCCGCGCTTCTCGCGCACCCGCACCGAGATGTGGATCGGGGTGCCCTCGAAGCCGAACTCCTCGCGCAGACGGCGCTCGATGAAGCGCCGGTAGCCCGCCTCGATGAAGCCGGAGGCGAAGAGGACGAACCGCGGGGGCTTGGTCCCGGCCTGGGTGCCGAACAGGATGCGCGGCTGCTTGCCGCCGCGGACCGGGTGCGGGTGGGCCGCGACCAGCTCGCCCAGGAAGGCGTTGAGACGGCCCGTCGGGACGCGGGTCTCCCAGCCGGCCAGGGCGGCCTCGATGGCCGGGACCAGCTTCTCCATGTGCCGGCCGGTGCGCGCCGAGACGTTCACCCGGGGCGCCCAGGCGACCTGGGCGAACTCGGTCTCGATCTCCCGCTCCAGGTAGTAGCGGCGCTCCTCGTCGAGGGTGTCCCACTTGTTGTAGGCGATGACGAGGGCGCGGCCCGCGTCGACGGCCATGGTGACGATGCGCTGGTCCTGGACCGAGATGGACTCGGAGCCGTCGATCAGGATGACCGCCACCTCGGCCTTCTCGACGGCGGCCGCGGTGCGCAGCGAGGCGTAGTAGTCGGCGCCCTGCTGGAGGTGGACACGCTTGCGGATGCCCGCCGTGTCGACGAACTTCCAGGTCACGCCACCGAGTTCGATCAGCTCGTCGACCGGGTCACGGGTCGTGCCCGCGATCTCGTTGACGACGACACGGTCCTCGCCCGCCACCTTGTTCAGCAGCGAGGACTTGCCGACGTTCGGACGGCCGATGAGCGCGATGCGCCGCGGGCCGCCGACCGCGGTGCCGAAGGTCTGCGCGGGGGCGTCCGGCAGCGCCTCCAGGACGGCGTCCAGCATGTCGCCGGTGCCGCGGCCGTGCAGGGCGGAGATCGGGTGCGGCTCGCCGAGGCCCAGGGACCACAGGGCGGCCGCGTCGGCCTCGCCGCTCAGTCCGTCGACCTTGTTGGCGGCGAGCACGACGGGCTTGCCGGCCTTGCGCAGCAGCCGTACGACCGCCTCGTCGGTGTCGGTGGCGCCGACCTTGGCGTCGACGACGAAGACGACGGCGTCGGCGGCCTCGATCGCGTACTCGGCCTGCGCGGCCACGGAGGCGTCGATGCCGAGGACGTCCTGCTCCCAGCCGCCGGTGTCGACGAGCTTGAAGCGGCGGCCCGACCACTCGGCCTCGTAGGTGACGCGGTCGCGGGTGACGCCCGGCTTGTCCTCGACGACGGCCTCGCGGCGGCCGATGATGCGGTTCACCAGGGTCGACTTGCCGACGTTCGGGCGGCCGATGACGGCGAGGACCGGCAGCGGCCCGTGGCCCGCGGCCTCGATCGCCCCCTCGACGTCCTCGACGTCGAAGCCCTCGACGGCGGCGAGCTCCATGAACTCCGCGTACTCGGCGTCGCCGAGCGCCCCGTGATCGTGCTCGAAGGCGTCCGAGCCGTCGGGCTGGATGTGGTCGTTCATGAAGTCCGTACCTCGTCGTTCATTCGTGGTGATCGGTGGAACAGCCGTTATTGTTCGGATTGATCCACTACTCGGTATTCAGTGTCGCTCAGCGCCCGGTCAGGCGCCTGGCGTTTTCCAGGTGTGCGGCCAACTGCTTCTGGATGCGCTCGGTGGCCGCGTCCAGCGCCTTGCGGGTCCGCAGCCCGCTGCCGTCGCCCGCGTCGAACGGTTCACCGAAGACGACGTCGACGCGCGAGCGCAGCGGGGGCAGTGCCTTTATCAACCGTCCGCGCCGTTCGGAACTTCCCAGCACGGCGACGGGCACGATCGGGGCCCCGCCGCGCACCGCGAAGTACGCGAGTCCGGCGCGCAGGGCGGCGAAGTCGCCCTCGCCACGGGTGCCCTCGGGGAAGATGCCGAGGACCCCGCCGTTCTCCAGCACGCCCAGCGCGCGGGTGATCGCCCCGCGGTCGGTGGTGTCGCGGTCGACCTTGAGCTGGCCGATGGCGGTCAGGAACGGGTCGAGCGGGCCGATGAACGCTTCCTTCTTGATCAGGAAGTGCGTCGGCCGCGGCGCCACGCCCATCACCATCGGGCCGTCGACGTTGTGCGAGTGGTTGATCGCGAAGATCAGCGGGCCGTCGGCCGGCACCTTCCAGGCGCCCAGCACCCGCGGCCTGAACAGGCCGTACATCAGGCCGACGCCGATGCGCCGCCCGACCTCGGCGCCCTTCTCGGAGGGCGCGGACCCGGTGCTCACTTCGCGGCCCGCTTCTCCTCGACGAGGGTGACGACGCATTCGATGACCTGGGCCAGCGTCAGCTCGGTGGTGTCCACCTCGACGGCGTCGTCGGCCTTGGCGAGCGGGGAGGTCTTGCGGGAGGAGTCGGCGGCGTCCCGCTTGATCAGCGCCTCCCGGGTGCTCCGGACGTCCGCGCCCTTCAGCTCGCCGCTGCGCCGGGCGGCGCGGGCCTCCGGGGAGGCGGTGAGGAAGATCTTCAGGTCGGCGTCGGGCAGGACGGTCGTCCCGATGTCCCGGCCCTCGACGACGATCCCCTTCTCGGTGGAGGCCGCCAGCGAACGCTGGAGCTCGGTGATCCGCGCCCGCACCTCGGGTACGGCGCTCACGGCGCTGACCTTGGCGGTGACCTCCTGGGTGCGGATCGGACCGGAGACGTCGACGCCGTCGACCGTGATCGTCGGGGCGGCCGGGTCGGTGCCGGAGAGGATCTCCGGCTTGCCGGCGACGGCGGCGATCGCCGTGGGGTCCTCGATGTCGATCCCGTTGGTCACCATCCACCACGTGATCGCCCGGTACTGGGCGCCGGTGTCCAGGTAGCTCAGCCCGAGCTGGGCGGCCACGGCCTTGGACGTGCTCGACTTGCCCGTGCCCGAAGGGCCGTCGATGGCGACAATCACGGGCTGGGCGGCGCCGTTTTCCACGGGGGGACACCTTCCTGGTGCGAGGCGGTGGGTGTGCGGGACGCGACCGCGCCCCGCACAAGGTTACCGGCCGCGCGTCACTCGTCCGGCCGGTGCCCGGTCCACACCGGGCTCCCGGGCCGCGGGACGCCCTACTGCCGGATCGCCCAGCCTCTCTCGCGCAGCGCCGAGGACAGCACCACGGCGGACTTCGGCTCGACCATCAGCTGCACCAGACCCGCCTGCTGCCCGGTCGCATGCTCGATGCGCACGTCCTCGATGTTGACGCCCGCCTGTCCGGCGTCGGCGAAGATGCGGGCCAGCTGACCGGGCTGGTCGTCGATGAGCACCGCGACGACCTCGTACGCCCGCGGAGCCGCGCCGTGCTTGCCGGGGACGCGGACCTGGCCCGCGTTGCCGCGCCGCAGGACGTCCTGGACGCCGTCGGCGCCCTCGCGGCGCTTGTCGTCGTCGCTGGACTGGAGGGCGCGCAGCGAGCGGACCGTCTCCTCCAGGTCGGCGGCGACGTCGGTGAGCAGGTCGGCGACCGGGCCCGGGTTCGCCGACAGGATGTCGATCCACATGCCGGGGTCGGAGGCGGCGATCCGGGTGACGTCCCGGATGCCCTGCCCGCACAGCCGTACGGCTGCCTCCTCGGCGTGCTCCAGACGGGCCGCGACCATGCTGGAGACCAGGTGCGGCATGTGGGAGACGAGCGCCACCGCGCGGTCGTGGGCGTCCGCGTCCATGACCACCGGGACGGCACGGCAGTGCGAGACCAGCTCCAGGGCGAGGTTCAGCACCTCGGTGTCGGTGTCCCGGGTCGGCGTCAGCACCCAGGGGCGGCCCTCGAACAGGTCACCGGTCGCGGCCAGCGGGCCCGACTTCTCCCGGCCGGACATCGGGTGGGTGCCGATGTACGCCGACAGGTCGAGGCCGAGCGCCTGCAGCTCGCGGCGCGGCCCGCCCTTGACGCTGGCCACGTCGAGGTAGCCGCGGGCCACCCCGCGGCGCATCGCGTCGGCGAGGACGCCGGCCACGTGCGCGGGCGGAGCGGCGACGATCGCGAGGTCGACCGGGCCCTCGGGCTCCGCGTCGGTGCCGGCGCCGAGCGCCGCCGCCGTGCGGGCCTGCCCGGGGTCGTGGTCGGCCAGGTGCACGACGACGCCCCGCTGGGCCAGGGCCAGCGCGGCGGACGTGCCGATCAGCCCGGTTCCGATGACGAGCGCGGTCCTCACTGGGCGATGTCCCTGCGCAGGGCGGCCGCGGCGCCGAGGTAGACGTGGGTGATGTCGGCGCGCGCCTGGTCGGTCTCGACGTGCGCGAGGATGCGCACGACCCGCGGCATGGCGCCCGCGATGTCGAGTTCCTGGGCGCAGATGAGCGGCACGTCGACGATGCCGAGCTTGCGGGCCGCGGCCGCCGGGAAGTCGCTGTGCAGGTCGGGGGTGGCCGTGAACCAGATGCTGATGAGGTCGTCGGCGCCGAGCGAGTTCCGCTCCAGGACGGCGGTGAGCAGGGCTCCGACCTGCTCGTCCATGTGGCCGGCCTCGTCCCGCTCCAGTTGGACGGCTCCCCGGACCGCTCGTACCGCCACGGTGCTGCTCCTTGCTGACGTACCGACTGCCGACTACGGCTCCTGACGCAGCCAGCCTAGTCAGCCCGCGCCGGTCCGGTGCGCGCCGCCCGCGTGCCGAGACGGGAACGCCTCCGTACGCCCTTTACTGCGGGTGAGGCCTGCGCTCTCATGGCTCTGACGGCAGGACACCCGCATCGGGGAAGGCCCGACATGAAGCGTCCAGGACCTTTGCTCACCCTTCTCGCGGGACTGGTGCTCGGCCTGTTCCTGCTGACGCTCGACGCGACGACCGGGGCGAAGACCGCCTCGTCCTCGTACGAGGAGACGTCACCGGGCCCGGCCCCCGCCCGGAGCACCGCCCCGGCCGCGTCCGCCCCGGCTCCCTCCCCCTCCCGCGTCCCGGCCACCGACGCCGACTACGCCGGCCGCACGGACGACGACGCGGCGTCGATCGCCGTCACCGTCCGCGACGGCAAGGCGATCGCGTACTACTGCGACGGCCGCGCCGAGGAGTCCTGGCTCAAGGGCGACGTCGAGGACGACGGCGCCCTGCGGCTCACCGGCGAGCACGGCGCGACACTCGACGGCACGCTCCGGGACGGCAAGCGCGTCGACGGCACGGTCACCGTGGGCGGCGGGCGGCACGCCTTCTCGGCGGACCGGGCGAAGAAGCCGTCCGGGCTGTGGCGGGCGACGGCCACGGTGCGCTCCGCGAAGATCGACGGCGGCTGGATCGTGCTGAAGGACGGCACCCAGGTCGGCGTCCTCACCCGGGACGGCAAGCCCTCCCCCGCGCCCCGCATCGACCCGGAGACCGGCGCGGTGACGGTCGACGGACAGCAGCTCACAGCCCGCCCCGCCACGCCCTGACCCCTTCGAGCAGGGAGCCCCCATGACCGTCGACCCGAACGCCGCCACCCAGGGCTTCCCCGGCCCCGGTCCCGCCGGGCGCGGCCCGCACCCCGCCCGCTATCTGGTCCCCGCGCTGGTCGCCGCCGCCGTGGCGCTCGCCCTGGGCGTGTACGGCAAGGTCCACGACCCGGCCGGGACGGCCTTCAATCTGGCCGGCTTCAGCAGCACGGGGGCGGTCAAGTCCTGGCTGGCGACGGCGGCGATGTCCTGCGCGCTGGTCCAGGTCGTGTCGGCCGCGATGCTGTACGGCAGGCTGCCGGGTCCGGCCTGGTCCGGCACGCTGCACCGCTGGTCGGGTCGCGCGGCCTTTCTGCTCGCGGTCCCGGTTGCGGTGCACTGCCTGTACGCGCTCGGCTGCCAGACCTATGAAATGCGCGTTGTGTGGCATTCCCTCCTGGGTTGTTTCTTCTTCGGCGCATTCAGTGCCAAGATGCTGCTGCTCCGTTCGGAGCGACTCCCGGGCTGGCTGCTGCCGGTCGTCGGCGGGCTCGTCTTCGCCCTGCTCACGATCGTCTGGCTGACCTCGGCCCTCTGGTTCTTCCGCACGTTCGGAGTGACGACATGACCCTCCCCGCGACACGGCGCACGGTTCTCCTGGCGACGGGCGGCGCGGCAGCCGCGCTCGCCACGGGCTGCGGCGAGTACGGCAACGAGGACGACTCCTCGTCCCAGCAGTCCCCGAAAGCCTCCGCCGGCCAGGAGCTGGCGAAGACGACCGACATCCCCGTCGGCGGCGGCAAGATCTTCGCCGAGGAGAAGGTCGTCGTCACCCAGCCGGCGAAGGACGACTTCAAGGCGTTCTCCGCGGTCTGCACCCATCAGGGCTGCACCGTCGGCAGCGTCGCCGACGGCCTCATCCACTGCCCCTGCCACAAGAGCGAGTTCCGTATCGCCGACGGCTCGGTGGCCGGCGGCCCCGCGACGAAGGCGCTGCCCGCGGAGCAGATCACCGTCGAGGGCGGCGCGATCAAGCTGGCCTGAGGCCGGGGCCGGTCACTGGTCCCAGAGCGCCCCGAGCGTCACCAGCTCCCCCTGGTGCTCGATGCGGTCCGCCCACGCCGTCGGCCAGGCGTCCGCCCCGGCGTACGCGCCCGCGAAGGCGCCCGCCAGACAGGCGATGGAGTCGGAGTCCCCGGAGGAGCAGGCGGCCCGGCGCAGGGCGGTCACCGGCTCGTCGGGGAAGAGCAGGAAGCACAGCAGACCGGTCGCCATGGCCTCCTCGGCGATCCACCCCTCCCCCGTGGCCAGGCACGGGTCGTCCTCGGGCGCCGGGTCGCGCAGCGCCTCCTGGAGGCGGTCCAGCACACCGAGGCACTCGTCCCAGCCACGGGCGATGAAGTGCTCCGGGCCGGGGTCCTGGCTGCGGGTCCACAGGTCGCCGAGCCAGCGGTGGTGGTAGCGGGAGCGGTTGTCGACGGCGTAGGCCCTCAGGAGGCCGATCAGGGCCGCGGGCTCGGCGCCCTGGGTGAGCAGGCGTACGGCGTGGGCGGTGAGGTCGGAGGCGGCGAGCGCGGTGGGATGGCCGTGGGTGAAGGCGGACTGGAGCTGCGCGGCGCCGGCACGCTGCTCCTCGCTGAGCCCGGGCACGAGTCCGACGGGGGCCACCCGCATGTTGGCGCCACAGCCCTTGGAACCGATCTGGCTGGCGTCCCGCCAGTCGCGTCGCTCGTCCTTGAGCAGGTTGCACGCCGTCAGGCAGGTCCGCCCGGGGGCCCGGTTGTTGTCCGGCGACTGGTACCAGTCCACGAACTCCTCGCGCAGCGGGCGCGCGAGCGACGCCGGCACGAGCAGCCCGCGGTCCATGGCCGTCCGCAGGGCCCGCCCCACGGCGAGGGTCATCTGGGTGTCGTCGGAGACGAACGCGCGCTTCGGCAGCTCCATCTCCCGCCAGGGCCCGCACTTGGCGAGGATCGACGGGACGTCATGGAACTCGGTGGGGAACCCGAGCGCGTCCCCGAGCGCGAGACCCAGCAGGGACCCGGTGGCGCGCTTCCTGACGGTGGTCGAGGTGGTCATGCGGTTCGTCCTTCCCGGGGCGGTCGCAGCAGGGGCGGGTGGAGCGCGGTGGCCGCGCCCGCCCGGTAGAGGGCGGCGGGCTTGCCGCGGCCGCCGGTGAGGCGCGCGCCACCGGGCACGGGCTCGACGAAGCCCGGGGTGGCGAGCACCTTGCGGCGGAAGTTGGGCCGGTCGAGGCCGGTCCCCCACACCGTCTCGTAGACCTGCCGCAGCTCGCCGAGGGTGAACTCCGGCGGGCAGAAGGCCGTGGCGAGGCAGGTGTACTCGAGCTTGGCGCCGACCCGGTCGTGGGCGTCGGCCAGGATGCGGTCGTGGTCGAAGGCGAGCCGCTCCGCGTCGTCGTACGGCAGCCAGCGCGCCTGGGCCGCGTCGCCGCCGCCCGTCGGCTCGGGGGCATCGGGCAGCAGTGCGGCGAACGCGACGGACACGACCCGCATCCGGGGGTCGCGGTCGGGTTCGCTGTAGGTGCGCAGCTGTTCGAGGTGCAGTCCGGAGACGTCCTTCAGGCCGGTCTCCTCGGCGAGTTCCCGCCGGGCGGCGGTCTCCGCGGACTCGTCGGGCAGCACGAAGCCGCCCGGCAGCGCCCACCGGCCGGCGTACGGCTCCTGGCCGCGCTCGACGAGCAGGACGTGCAGGCCGCCCGCGCGGAGCGTGAGGACGGCGAGATCGACGGTGACGGCGAAGGGTTCGTAGGCGTACTTGTCGTATCCCCGCACGACGAACACCCCCTCTTAATAGTCATCACGACTATAAAAAGGGGGTGCGGTCGGGCACAAGCCCCGGGAGTCTCGGAAGTCCCCGGAGTACGGCTCCTAGAGCTCGACTTCCTTCATCAGCATGCCGACCTCGGTGTTGGACAGCCTTCGCAGCCAGCCCGACTTCTGGTCGCCCAGGGTGATCGGGCCGAAGGCGACGCGGACCAGCTTGTCGACCGGGAAGCCGGCCTCGGCCAGCATCCGGCGCACGATGTGCTTGCGGCCCTCGTGCAGGGTCACCTCGACCAGGTAGTTCTTGCCGGTCTGCTCGACGACCCGGAAGTGGTCCGCCTTCGCGTACCCGTCCTCCAGCTGGATGCCGTCCTTCAGGCGCTTGCCCAGGTCACGCGGGATGGGACCCACGATGTGGGCGAGGTAGACCTTCTTCACGCCGTACTTGGGGTGGGTCAGCCGGTGCGCCAGCTCGCCGTGGTTGGTGAGCAGGATGACGCCCTCGGTCTCGGTGTCGAGCCGCCCGACGTGGAACAGCCGCGTCTCGCGGTTGGTCACGTAGTCGCCGAGGCACTGACGGCCCTCGGTGTCCTCCATCGTGGAGACGACGCCGGCCGGCTTGTTCAGCGAGAAGAACTGGTACGACTGCGTGGCGACCGTCAGACCGTCGACCTTGACCTCGTCGTTCTCCGGGTCGACGCGCTTGCCCTGCTCCAGGACGATCTCGCCGTTGACCTCGACCCGCGCCTGCTCGATCAGTTCCTCGCAGGCGCGCCGGGAACCGTAGCCCGCGCGCGCGAGGACCTTCTGCAGCCGCTCGCCCTCCTGCTCGGCGCCCGGGAAGGTCTTGGGCAGCTTGATGTCCTTCTTGCCTGCGTACCGGTCCCGGTTGCGCTCCTCGGCCCGCGTCTCGTACTCGCGGGAGCGGGCCGGCTCCGTGCGGCCGCCGCGCTGCTGGCCCTGCTTGGGGCCGCCCTTGGCGCCGCCCCGGGCGGCACCGCCGCGCCCGGCCTTCGGGCCCTCGTGGGTGGCGCCGGGGCCTACGTCGTAGCGCCGCTCCTCGGGACGGGGCTTGCTCGGACGCTTCGGCCTGTCGTCACGGCCCGCCGCACCCGTCGGCCTGTCGTCACGGCCTGCCGAGCCGCCCCTGGGCCTGTCGTCACGGCCTCCCGCGCCGCCCCTCGGCCGGGAACCGCCCCCGCCGGTCCCCCGGGGCTTGCCGCGCCCGTTGTTCCTGCCACTGCCGCTGCCACTGCTTCGCATCAAAGTTCCGTCGTCGTCGTGTCGTCTGCATCTGCATCCGGTGCGTCCGGATCGAACGACGGGACCCCTTCCAGCATCTCGGCCTCGATCGCCTCCGCCTCGGGGAGAAAGGGCGCGAGCTCCGGGAGCTCGTCCAGACCGCGCAGGCCCATCCGCTCCAGAAAGTAGTTCGTCGTCACGTACAGGATCGCACCTGTTTCGGGTTCCGCGCCCGCCTCCTCGACCAGACCGCGCTGGAGCAGGGTGCGCATCACGCCGTCGCAGTTCACTCCGCGCACCGCGGAGACCCTGCTGCGGCTCACCGGCTGGCGGTACGCGACGACCGCCAGGGTCTCCAGCGCCGCCTGGGTCAGCCGGGCCTGCTGGCCGTCCAGCACGAAGCCCTCGACGGCCGCCGCGTACGCGGGCCGGCTGTAGAACCGCCAGCCGCCCGCGATGAGCCTGAGCTCGAAGCCGCGCCCCTGGACGGTGTACTCGTCGGCCAGCTCGCGCAGCGCGTCCGCGATCTTGCGCCGGGGCCGCTGGAGGATCTTCGCGAGGTGCTCCTCGGTCGCGGGCTCGTCGACGACCATCAGGACGGCCTCCAGGGCCGGCTTGAGGTCGAGTGCGGCGACGGTCTCCTCGGTCACGTCTTCGTCTCCTTCTCGGGCTCCTCGGGCGGCCGGTCGAACTCGTCCGTGACCCTCGGCTGCGCGTCCCCGTCGCCGCCGGTCCAGCGCACCAGCAGCTCGCCGAGCGCGGTCTCCTGGTCGAGGGCGACCGCCTTCTCGCGGTACAGCTCCAGCAGCGCCAGGAAGCGGGCCACGACGGTGAGGGTGTCCTCGGTGTCCGCCACCAGCGTGCGGAAGCTGGTCTCGCCGAGCTCCCTGAGCCGTGCGACGACGATCCCGGCCTGTTCCTGCACGCTGACCAGCGGCGCGTGGATGTGGTCGACGTACACCTGCGGTTTCGCCCGGGGCTGCATCGCCTTGACCGCGAGCCGCGCGAACCCCTCCGGGCCGATGCTGATGACGACCTCGGGCAGCAGT
This sequence comes from Streptomyces sp. 3330, assembly GCF_031456635.1. Classification (NCBI taxonomy): domain Bacteria; kingdom Bacillati; phylum Actinomycetota; class Actinomycetes; order Kitasatosporales; family Streptomycetaceae; genus Streptomyces; species Streptomyces sp. 3330. The sequence continues at coordinate 28,339 of NZ_JAVDVA010000018.1, read as the reverse complement.
TCCGCGTGGTGCGGTTCGAGACCGACGGTACGGGGGTAGCGCCGGGCCTCGCTCTCCAGCCGCTGCGTGAAGATGTCGGCGACCCGCTTGTAGGCCCGGTACTGGAGCAGCCGGGCGAACAGCAGGTCCCGGGCCTCCAGGAGGGCCAGGTCGGCCTCGTCCTCGACCTCGGCGGCGGGCAGCAGACGGGCCGCCTTGAGATCGAGCAGCGTGGCGGCCACGACCAGGAACTCGGTCGTCTGGTCCAGGTCCCAGTCGGGACCCATCGCCCGGATGTGCGCCATGAACTCGTCGGTCACCTTGGACAGCGCGACCTCGGTGACGTCCAGCTTGTGCTTGGAGATCAGCTGGAGCAGCAGGTCGAAGGGCCCCTCGAAGTTGGCGAGGCGGACCTTGAAGACGCCGTCGGCAGCCTGCTCGGCCTCCGGAACGGCTTCCGGACCCCCGGAAACCGGTACACCCGGTTCCGCCGCCGCCCCGGACCCGACGGACTCCGGGCTCACGGGCTCGGGGTCCAGGGATTCCGGGCTCACGGGCTCCGGATCCACGGGGGCCACGGATTCCGGGGCCACGGACTCCGAGTCCTCCTCGGGTTCCGGCACACCGGGTGCCGGTCCGACCGGGCCCGGCACAAAGGAAGCCGGTCCGACCGGGTCCGCGACCACGGGATCCGTGTCGCGCGGGTCCGGTACGACGGGATCCGGGGCCGGTTCCGCCGCCGGCCCGGAGTCCGGCTCGGCGGGGACCGGGGCCGTCCCGGGCCCCCGGCCCAGCGCACGCCGACGGCCGGCTGCTGCGCCGGAGCCGGGGACGGGAGCGTCGTTCGAGGTCATGGCCCCCGCAGGCTACCGCTACCGCCCGCGAAGTCGTCGTACGAGGATGCTGGCGTCCCCGCGGCTCTCCAGGTCGGCGAGGACCACGGCGACCGCCTCGCGGACGATGCGCCCCCGGTCCACGGCCAGCCCGTGCTCGCCGCGGAGCACCAGCCGGGCGTGCTCCAGATCCATGAGCTCCTCGGCGGAGACATAGACGGTGATCTTCTCGTCGTGCCGCTCGCGGCCGCTGGGCCTGCGGGACGCCTGCCGGCCGCGCTTGCGCGACTGGCCGTCGGCGGAGGCAGAACCTTCCTGCGGGCCCTGGCGCCGCTCGGGGCGCTCCCCCGGGGCGCCCCGGGTGCGGGACTCCCCGGCGTCGCCCTGGCCGGCGTCGGCCGCCGCGTGCTCGGCGCCCTCGCCGTCACCGCCCTGCGCGGGCACCGCCTGCGGCGCGTCCTCCGCGCCGCCGGCCGCCACCGCGTCGCTCTCGCCGGCCGGCGCCGGAACCCGGGCCTCGCCGTTGGCGGGGCGCCGGGGCGCGGACGGCTGAAGCGCCATTCCCCCTGTCGTACGGAAGAGTTCGTCGGCCCCCGGCAGACTCACTCGGCGTGACACCGGGCGAGCACCTCCCTGGCGAGCTGGCGGTAGGCGGCGGCGCCGACGGAGTTGGAGGCGTACGTGGTGATCGGCTCACCGGCGACCGTGGTCTCCGGGAAGCGGACCGTGCGCCCGATGACCGTGTGGTAGACGTGGTCGTCGAAGGCCTCGACGACCCGCGCGAGCACCTCGCGGCTGTGCACCGTGCGCGAGTCGTACATCGTGGCGAGGATCCCGTCGAGTTCCAGTTCCGGGTTGAGCCGTTCCTGGACCTTCTCGATGGTCTCGGTCAGCAGCGCCACACCCCGGAGGGCGAAGAACTCGCACTCCAGCGGCACGATCACCTTGTGAGCGGCCGTCAGGGCGTTGACGGTGAGCAGACCGAGCGAGGGCTGGCAGTCGATGACGATGTAGTCGTAGTCGTCCATCAGCGGCTTGAGCGCACGCTGGAGCGTGGACTCGCGCGCGACCTCGGAGACCAGCTGGACCTCGGCGGCCGACAGGTCGATGTTGCTGGGCAGCAGGTCCATGTTCGGGACCGCTGTCTTCAGGAGCACCTCGTCCGCCGCCATGCCCCGCTCCATGAGCAGGTTGTAGACGGTGAGGTCGAGCTCCATCGGGTTGACGCCCAGACCGACCGACAGCGCGCCCTGCGGGTCGAAGTCCACGAGCAGTACGCGCCGACCGTACTCCGCGAGTGCGGCGCCCAGGTTGATGGTCGACGTCGTCTTGCCCACGCCGCCCTTCTGGTTGCACATCGCGATGATCGTCGCGGGGCCGTGCTGGGTCAGCGGGCCCGGGATCGGGAAGTACGGCAGCGGGCGTCCGGTCGGACCGACGCGCTCACGGCGCTGTCGGGCCGCGTCGGGCGCGAGCGTGGCCGCGTACTCCGGATCCGGCTCGTACTCGGCGTCGGGGTCGTAGAAATGCCCTTCGGGCAGTTCGTCGTAGTCGGCGAAGTGGTTGCGGGGCGCGCCACTTCCGTCGCCGGCCATGGCGTTCACGTGATGGCCATCCATGCTCTGGTGTGCTGACAGAGCCATATGGGGGCTGCGCTGGCTCTGGTGGGCTGCGAAGGTTCGGACAGCGACGGAGCCGACAGCCTCTGGCCCCGCGGAGACCTGGGCCCGCGTCGGCATTCCTGGTTGACCACCCCCGGGAGCAAATGTCGACTCATTCACAAGTCGTCTTACCTCCTTGGTGACCAGGAAACTTCTAGACAAGGTCAGCGTGGCACCATGCCGACGGTTGGCGACTCTATGGCGTGTCGGGCGTCCGCAGCAACACAATCCGCCGGACCCGGCCCGATGTGTCGGCAATGAAACATCCCGCTGTCAAGGGCGTACGGCCGTCGCACGGCAGGTTTCGCCGGTGTACGAATCGGTCGAAGCGTTGCGTTCGAGGCGAGTTGGCCGAGAGCCGCAAAGTGACCATACACACATCCGGCCGGACCTTGTCGGGCAAGGTCCGGCCGGGTGTGCGGGGTTGACGACCTGTGTTGACGTATCGCCTTTTCCCTGGGCGTGACTTGGCCGATCGGGTCGGCGCGGGGGCTCAGCCGAGCAGCTGGTCCAGCTCCACGTGCTCCAGGCCGTGCGCCTCCGCGACCTCACGGTAAACGACCTTGCCGTCATGGGTGTTGAGGCCCTTGGCCAGCGCGGCATCGCGGCGCAGCGCCTCCACCCAGCCCTTGTCGGCGAGTTCGACGATGTACGGCAGCGTGGCGTTGGTGAGCGCGTAGGTGGAGGTGTTGGGGACCGCGCCGGGCATGTTGGCGACGCAGTAGAAGACCGACTCGTGGACCGGGAAGGTCGGCTCGGCGTGGGTGGTCGGACGGGAGTCCTCGAAGCAACCACCCTGGTCGATCGCGATGTCGACAAGGACACTTCCGGGCTTCATCCGGGACACGAGCTCGTTGGTGACCAGCTTGGGGGCCTTGGCGCCCGGGATGAGGACCGCGCCGATGACGAGGTCGGCCTCGAGGCAGGCCTTCTCCAGTTCGAAGGCGTTGGAGACGACCGTCTGGATCTTCGTACCGAAGATCTTGTCGGCCTCCTTGAGCTTGTTGATGTCGCGGTCGAGCAGCGTCACGTGGAAGCCCATGCCGATGGCGATCTGCGCCGCGTTCCAGCCGGAGACGCCGCCGCCGATGACGACCGCCTTGGCGGCCAGCACGCCGGGCACACCGCCGGGCAGCACACCGCGGCCGCCGTTGGCGCGCATCAGGTGGTAGGCGCCGACCTGCGGGGCCAGCCGGCCCGCGACCTCGGACATCGGGGCCAGCAGCGGCAGCGCGCGGCCGGGAAGCTCGACGGTCTCGTAGGCGATGGCCGTGGTACCGGACTCCACCAGGGCGTCCGTGCACTCCTTCGACGCGGCCAGGTGCAGGTAGGTGAAGAGCGTCTGGTCCTTGCGGAGGCGGTGGTACTCCTCGGCGATGGGTTCCTTGACCTTCAGCAGCAGGTCGGCGGTGGCCCACACCTCGTCGGCGGTCTCGAGGATGCGCGCGCCGGCGGCCACGTACTCCTCGTCCGTGATGGACGAGCCGACACCGGCGTTGCGTTCGACGACGACCTGGTGGCCGTGGCGCACCAGTTCGTGCACGCCGGCCGGGGTGATGGCCACCCGGAACTCGTTGTTCTTGACCTCGCGGGGGATGCCGACCTTCACGTGGATCACGGTCCTTGGCTCGATAGGTGTGGGGGCACAGCAAAGACATACCCGGAGATACAGGGCACACCGGGATGCACCGCAGGAGAACGAGCGGCAGAGCCAGTCTAATGAAGGCGTTCCTGCTGTCTAGCCTTTCATTGCATCAATCTTCAGCGGATGTACTACGGATTTCGCAGGTGTTAGCGCGGTGTTCCGGGAGATCAGGCCGTTCTGGCCCTGCCGTCGGCCCCTGCCCGGGCCCTGGCTCCGGCCCCGACTCGGGCTGCGAGTCCGGTTCCGGCGCCGCTTCCGGCCTCGGCGCCGGTGCCGCTTCCGGCCTCGGTACCGGTGCCGCTTCCGGCGCCGGTGCCGACGCCGACGACCGCGGCTCCGGCTCCGGATCCGGCTCGCGGCCCGGGGGCTCCTCTCCCAGGATGCGCTCGGCCGCGCTGCGGTGCAGGCCGGCCGCCACCGGGTCGCCGAGGTGCTCCAGGGTGTCGGCCAGCCTCAGCTGCACCGCGGCCTGCAGACGCGTGTCCTCGGCGCGCCGGGCCCACTCCACCGCCTCCTCGCAGGTGCGCAGCGAGTCCTCGGGGCGCCCCGCGTACTCCTGGACCCGGGCCAGCTCGCTCAGCGCCCGCGCGTGCGCGCCGACGTCGCCGTTCTTGCGGTGGCCGGCGGCCGCGGCCCGCCAGGCCCGCTGCGCCTCGCCGTAGCGGCCCGCGTAGGTGTGCGCGGTGGCGATCCGGCCGTAGAGCCGGGCGGCGTCCGCGCGCTCGTCGCGGGCCAGCCGCTGGGCGAGGGCCCGTCCGAACCAGTCGGCGGCCCGGTCGTAGTCCCCGAGCTCGAGATGCGCGCCGCCTACGGATTCCATCGCGCGACCGATCGCATACGGGTCGCCGGCCTCGCGTCCGGCGTCCAGAGCGGCCCGGTAACGCACCAGGGCCTCCGCCGTACGGCCGGTCCTGGCGTCCACGTCGGCCAGGTTCAGCAGCGCGGCCGCCCTCTCGCGGGGCAGGTTCCGCCGCTCGGCCACGTCCAGGACCAGCTGATGGACGCCGTACAGGTCGGGCGCGGCGGCCTGGGTGCCGAAGTGCGCGACCATCGCCCTGACCAGCTGGGACATCAGACGGCGGGCCAGGGTGTCCAGCTCGCCGTCGGCGACCGCCAGCCGGGCCGAGGCGAGCAGGGCGGGCCGCCGGACCCGCAGCCAGTCGGCGGCCGCGCGCGGGCCGGGGAAGCGCAGGGCGCTGGGCATGCCCTGGAGCTTCTCGCGGGCCTGGGGGTTGTCGGTCTCGGTGACGGCCCGGCAGGACTGGAGCAGCCGCACGGTCCGCTCCAGCATGCGGGCGCGGGCCAGCTGGAGCTCGGCCGGGCGGTCGTGGGTCTCCGCGGCGGCCCGCAGCAGGGGGTGCAGACAGGCGGGCACCTCGTACTGGGGCAGCGGGGAGTCCAGGACCCGCAGCAGGCCCAGGGCGGCGAGGTCGTCCAGGGTGGTGCGGGCGGCGCCCACCGAGCAGCCGGCCAGCGCGGAGGCGGTGTGCGGGTCCGCCAGGCCCGCCGGGGCCAGGCAGAGCAGTCGCAGTATCCGGGCTGCGGGGGCGGGCAGCCCGGCGTGCACGAGCCGGAAGACCCGGCTGAGCGGGGAGCCCTCGTCGCCCTCCGTGTGGAGCTGCTTGGCGAGGTCGGCGACGGCCGCCTTGGGGCGGGCGGCGAGCCAGCCGCCCGCCAGGTTCAGCGCGGCCGGCTGGCCCTGGCAGGCCTCCACGAGAGCCTCGGCGGAGCGCGGGTCGACCGTGATGCGGACCGAGCCGGTGTACCGGCTCAGCAGTTCGAGGGCGGACTTGGTGTCCAGGCCGCCCAGGGTGCAGGGCCGGACGTCCGCGATGCCGGTGAGCGGTCCGGCCGAGACGGCGACGAGGAGGCACCGGGGGGTGTCCGGGAGCAGCGCGTCGACCTGTTCGGCGCCGGCCGCGTCGTCGAGCAGGAGCAGCACACGGCGCTCCGCGAGGCTCTGGCGCAGAAGGGCCGCGAGATCGTCCTCGTCGGCGCCCGGCGGGGTCGGCACGTCCAGCGCGGTGAGCAGTTCACGGGCGGCCCGCTCGACCGGCACGGGTGTGCCGTCGGGTTCGGCGAGGCGGGCGCGCAGAACGCCGTCCCGGTAGCGGTCGGCGACCTGCCTGACGAGTTCCTCGGCGAGCGCCGTACGCCCGGAGCCGGGCCGCCCGGCGATGAGGAGCACGCGCGCGCGGGGCGCCTTCTTCCCCGAGATGGTGTCCAGCCCGGCGCGCTCGATGTCGGCGCGCAGTTCTTTCAACTCGCGGACTCTGCCCAGGAAATGGCCCTCTGTCGCAGCGTGTCCCGACAGCTGCACGCCGCCTGTGTCCACTGCCTGATCCGTCACGGGCCACACTCCCGTCCCACCGCACGCGCAAGCCCGCCGGGACTCCGGATCGGGCGATTCCAGAGCCTAGTTCACGCTCTGCGACGTTCCGGGTGGAGTACGGCGGGCAGGGCCGGGACATCCCCCGATCGGATCAGCCGATCGTCACACCGGGAAGGCCCGGGATGGCTCGGGAAGGCTCGGGAAGGCTCGGGAAGGGACGCGCCGAGGCGGCCGTCCTCGGGCGGAAGGCCCGGAGCGGACCCCGGGGCGGGCGGGCTCAGGACGGCGGGCGCGGGACGCCGGCGGAGGACGTCACGCCTCGAACGGGCGCGCCGGCCAGGGCGCCTCGGCCGGGCGCAGCGCGTCGAGTCCGTCGCCGTTGCGCGCGGCGACCAGGGAGAGCACGCCGACCACGAGGCAGTTGCTGTGCAGATCGCCGGCGAGCACGCCGCGGACGAGCTCGTCCAGCGGCACCCGCGCGTGCTCCATGTCGGCCTCCTCGTCCTCCACCGCGAAGCGCTCCCCGTCGGCCTCGGACAGGTCGCGGGCCAGGAAGACGCGCACCGACTCGTCGCAGCCGCCCGCCGTGGGGTAGACGTCGGTCAGCACCCTCCAGTCCTCGGCCTTGACGTGCGCCTCCTCGTACAGCTCGCGCTGGGCGGCGTGCAGCGGGTTCTCGCCGGGCACGTCGAGCAGACCGGCCGGGATCTCCCACAGCTTCTGCCCCACCGGGTGGCGGTACTGCTTGATGAGCAGGACACGGTCCTCCTCGTCGAGGGCGAGGACGCCCACGGAACCCGGGTGGACCTGGAAGTCCCGGCGGACCACCGAGCCGTCGGGCATGACCACCTCGTCCGTGCGGACGGAGGTCTTGTTGCCGACGAAGGGGGTCTCGGTCGACCGGACCTCCCACGCCTCGGGGGTGTCCTTGATCGTCATGCCATGCGTCCTTCCACGTGCCACGTGCGCAAACGAAAACCGGGGTGCCCACCCTTGAAGGTTTGCACCCCGGCCACCGTACAACTGGTGTGTTACTTAGACGTCTTCTCCACCTCGAGGGTCCGCTGGACCGCGGCCTTCACCAGGCCGGCGAACAGCGGGTGCGGACGCGTGGGCCGCGAGCGCAGCTCGGGGTGGGCCTGCGTGGCGACCAGGTACGGGTGGACGTCACGCGGGTACTCGACGTACTCGACGAGCTTGCCGTCCGGCGAGGTGCCGGAGAACAGGATGCCCGCCTTCTTCTCGAGCTCGGCGCGGTAGGAGTTGTTCACCTCGTAGCGGTGCCGGTGGCGCTCCTCGACGTACTCCTTGCCGTCGTACACCTCACGGACGATGGAGCCCTCGGCCAGCTTGGCCGGGTACATGCCCAGGCGCATCGTTCCGCCCATGTCGCCCTCGCCGGCCACGATGTCGAGCTGCTCGGCCATGGTGGAGATGACCGGGTGGCCGGTGGCCGGGTCGAACTCGGTGGAGTTGGCGTCGCCGATGTCGGCCAGGTTGCGCGCGGCCTCGATCACGATGCACTGCAGGCCCAGGCACAGGCCGAGCAGCGGGATCCGGTTCTCCCGGGCGTAGCGGATCGCGCCGACCTTGCCGAGCACACCGCGGTCGCCGAAGCCGCCGGGGATGCAGATGCCGTCGACGTCCTCGAGCTGCGCCTTGGCGCCCGCCGGGGTCTTGCAGTCGTCCGACGTGACCCACTTGATCTTGACGCGGGCCTTGTTGGCGAAGCCGCCGGCGCGCAGCGCCTCGGTGACCGAGAGGTAGGCGTCGGGCAGGTCGATGTACTTGCCGACCAGGGCGAGGGTGACCTCGTGGTCGGGGTTGTGGACGCGGTCGAGCAGGTCGTCCCAGGTCGTCCAGTCCACGTCGCGGAACGGCAGGTCCAGCTTGCGGACGACGTACGCGTCCAGGCCCTCGCCGTGCACGGTCTTCGGAATGTCGTAGATCGAGCGGGCGTCGGGGCAGGCGACCACCGCGTCCTCGTCGACGTCGCACATCAGCGAGATCTTGCGCTTGATCGCGGTCGGCACCTCGCGGTCGCAGCGCAGCACGATCGCGTCCGGCTGGATACCGATGTTCCGGAGCGCCGCGACCGAGTGCTGGGTCGGCTTGGTCTTCAGCTCACCCGAGGGGCCGATGTACGGAAGGAGCGAGATGTGCACCACGAAGACGTTGTCCCGGCCCACCTCGTGACGGACCTGGCGGACCGTCTCCAGGAACGGCAGCGACTCGATGTCGCCGACCGTGCCGCCGACCTCGGTGATCACGACGTCGACCTCGTCCGTGGCCATCCGCCGGATGCGGTGCTTGATCTCGTTGGTGATGTGCGGGATGACCTGCACGGTGTCGCCGAGGTACTCGCCGCGCCGCTCCTTGGCGATCACCGTCGAGTAGATCTGGCCTGTAGTGACATTGGCGGAGCCGTCCAAGTCACGATCGAGGAAGCGCTCGTAGTGTCCGATGTCCAGGTCGGTCTCGGCGCCGTCGTTGGTGACGAACACCTCACCGTGCTGGAAGGGGTTCATCGTGCCCGGGTCGACGTTCAGGTACGGGTCGAGCTTCTGCATCACGACGCGCAGACCCCGCGCCTTCAGCAGCATGCCGAGGCTGGAGGCCGTCAGACCCTTGCCGAGCGAGGAGGCGACACCCCCGGTGACGAAGATGTGCTTGGTCGTCGTGGATTTGGGCGTCATGGCCAAGAGGGGGCTCCCGTGGTCGCGATTCGTAGGTGCGGTTCGGGGGCTTCGAGACCACCGGTCCACGGGCTACCAGGGTATCAGCGCCTCGGGGAGATGGCTTCCGGCCACGCTCCGCGCACGGGCCGACACGGGCGGCCCCCGCGCACCGGTTTCTCACCCGCTGCTCACCCGTTCGGCCCACCCGCGTTGTCCGGAGCGGCACGCAGATCATCTACGTGCGTCGTATCCTGCTCGGACACTCGCTGCCGAGCCCGGTCGGCAAGACGGCACACCCCAGTCCGTATCCCCACCGGAACAACGAGAGCTCGTCAGTTCGTTGAGCAGAAATCAGCGTTTTGCCTAGATGGCTGAGCGGCTGCTTTGCTTCAGCGCTCAACGACGCATTACAAACGACCCCTTGACCGCACTAGCGACAGCCCCCGTTCCGCATGGGGGTGACGTGGCCGTTCGACTGGAGTTGCACGTGGCCGGGCGCATCGAAGATTACGCACTCATCGGAGACATGCAGACCGCCGCGCTGGTCTGCCGGGACGGCACAGTCGACTGGCTGTGCCTGCCCCGCTTCGACTCGCACGCGATCTTCGCAGGTCTGCTCGGCACCGAGGAACACGGGTTCTGGCGCCTCGGCCCCGCGCACGCCTCCGACGCACCGCCGCCGACCGCGGCCCGGCGCACCTACCGGGGCGACTCGCTCATCCTGGAGTCCGAGTGGGACACCCCGCGCGGCACGGTCCGGGTGACCGATTTCATGCCCCCTCGTGACGGCGCGCCCCAGCTGATCCGGATCGTCGAGGGCGTCTCGGGCCGCGTCCCGATGCGCTCCGCGCTGCGGATGCGGTTCTCCTACGGCCGGGTCGTGCCGTGGGTGCACAAGCACGAGGGCCGCACGGTGGCCGTCGCGGGCCCGGACTCCGTGTGGTTCGACACCGAGTGCGAGACCTACGGAAAGTCGCTGACCACGTACGCGGACTTCACGGTCGCGCCGGGTGACCGGATCGCGTTCACGATCTCGTGGGAGCCCTCGCACAAGGAGCCGCCGGCGCTGCCGGAGCCCGAGCAGTCGCTCCAGGCGACCGAGGACTTCTGGCGCGAGTGGGTCGAGCACTGTACGTACCACGGCCCCTACCGCGAGGCCGTGATCCGCTCGCTGATCACGCTCAAGGCGCTGACCTACGGCCCGACCGGCGGCATCGTCGCCGCGCCCACCACCTCCCTGCCCGAGGACATCGGCGGCGTCCGCAACTGGGACTACCGCTACACCTGGCTGCGCGACGCGGCCATCACGCTGTCCTCGCTGCTGCGCACCGGCTACCGCGAGGAGGCCCGCGCCTGGCGCGAGTGGCTGCTGCGGGCCGTCGCCGGCGACCCCGAGAACCTGCAGATCATGTACGGCATCGCGGGTGAGCGCGAGCTGGGCGAGGCCGAGCTGGACTGGCTGCCCGGCTACGAGAACTCCGGCCCGGTCCGGGTCGGCAACGGCGCCGCGCACCAGCTCCAGCTGGACGTCTACGGCGAGGTCACCGAGGCCCTGCACCTGGGCCACATGACGGGTCTGGCCCGCAACGACTACGCCTCCCTGCTCCAGCTCAAGCTGATCCGCTACCTGGAGCAGCACTGGGACGAACCGGACGAGGGCATCTGGGAGGTGCGCGGTCCGCGCCGCCACTTCGTGCACTCCAAGGTCATGGCCTGGGTCGCCGTCGACCGCACGATCAAGCTGATCGAGTCCGGCGACGCTGACGGCCCGCTGGAGAAGTGGCGCGAGCTCCGCGACGACATCCACCGGGACGTGTGCGAGAAGGGCTACGACAAGGAACGCAACACCTTCACGCAGTCCTACGGCTCCAAGGAGCTGGACGCGTCCCTGCTGCTCATCCCGCAGATGGGCTTCCTGCCCCCGGACGACAAGCGCGTGATCGGCACCATCGAGGCGATCCAGCGCGAGCTGTCCACCCCGGACGGCTTCATCCTGCGCTACCCCACCTCGGGCGGCGACGAGGGCGTCGACGGCCTGCCCGGCGACGAGGGCGCCTTCCTGGCCTGCTCGTTCTGGATGGCGGACGACCTCGCGATGATCGGCCGGGTGGACGAGGCTCGCAAGCTCTTCGAGAAGCTGCTCTCCCTGCGCAACGACCTCGGTCTGCTCGCCGAGGAGTGGGACCCGCGCCTCCAGCGCCAGGTCGGCAACTTCCCGCAGGCCTTCAGCCACGTCCCGCTGATCGACACGGCCCTGCGTCTCACGGCGTCGGGGGCGTACGGCGGCTGACGAAGCCGCCGCGGGCCCGCCCGGGCCTCTCCGGCCGGTCTCGTCGCGTCCGCGGCACGACCGGCCGGAGAAGGCCGTCCCGGGCCGGGAGCCCACAGCCCCGTGCCCGACGTGTTCCGCGCCCGGGGTCGGGCCGACGGGCACGAAGGCGTCCGGGGCCGGTCTCCCACCCGCCCGCACCGCCCGGTGGCCGAGCCGGTCCGCGAGCCGCCGCGACCCGCAGCGGCTCCTCCACGGGGCTGTCGTCCGCACGGGCCACAGCCGCCACGCGGCCACCACGCGGAAGTCCCCGGTCACCGCACCGAGGTCCGTGGTCCGCCGCCGGCCGGCGCCGCGGACCCCCTGCCGGGACGGAAGTGTCACCGGGACGTCCGCGCAGGTAGCGTCCGCTGCATGGACAGCCGCACGGACCCCCGTTTCGACAGCCAGAGCGCCGGCATCACCGTGCGACGCGCGCTGGAGCTGCCCGGCCTGCGCAGCGGGCTCCCCGAGATCCTCGCGGGCGCCGACCGGCTGGGCCGCACGGTGCGCTGGGTGCACGCGGGCGAGGTCCCGAACATCGCGTCGCTGCTCAAGGGCGGCGAGCTGCTGCTGACCACGGGTTACGGCCTCGGCACCCGTCCCGCCGAGCAGCGGGCGTTCGTCCGCACGCTGGCCGAGCGGGGCATCGCGGCCCTGGTGATCGAGCTGGGCCCGCGCTTCACCCGTCTGCCCGCCGCCCTGGTCGAGACGGCGCGCGCGACCGGGCTGCCCCTGGTCCAGCTGCACCGCGAGGTGCCGTTCGTGACGGTCACCGAGGAGATCCACACCGAGATCGTCAACGGGCACTACGCGCTGCTCCAGCAGGCCGAGGAGGTGCACCGGCGCTGTACCGAAGCGCTGCTCGGCGGGGGCGGGATACCGCAGGTCCTGGGCATCCTGGCGGACTTCAGCGGCAACCCCGTCTTCCTGGAGACGACCGAGGGCCAGCTCCTGTACGCCGCCGGAGCAGGCCCCGAGGGCGCGGACCCGCTCCAGGTGTGGGAGGGCCTGCGCGGGCCGCACAAGGACGCGCCGCCGCCCGCCGGCTCGGTGCTGGTGAACGTGCCCGGGGGCGGGCCGGGGGCGGGTTCGGTACGCGCCCGGCTCGTGCTGCTGCCCGTGCGCGCCCCTCTCGCACCGGTGCACCGGATCGCCGCCGAGCGGGCGGCCGGGATCCTGGCCGTGGTGCTGATGCAGGCCCGCCAGGAGGAGGAGCTGGCGGCACGCGGCCGGGGCGACTTCCTCACCGACCTCGCCGAGGGGCGGATCGCCGCGGAGGACGCTCCGGCGCAGGCGCGCGTCCTCGGCTTCAAGCCCGGCGCCAGCCCGCTGCTCCCGGTCGTCATGCGGCTGGGCGACGGTCTCTCCCCCGGCGGCGGCTGGGCGGTGCTGGCGCGGGCGGTCGCGGAGGAGCTGGCCTCGGTGGGTGTGCCCGTGCTGCTCGGTGTGCGTCCGGTGGAGGGCCGGGTGCCGTTGCTGCTGGGCCTGCGGTCGGAGTCGGAGCGCGCGGCGGTGGCGGACCGGGTCGCGGCGGCGCTGCGGGCCGGGGTGGAGCGGGCCGGGATGCAGCGGCCGGGGGCCCAGCCGCCGGTCGTGGTGGTCGGGGTGGCGGGCGGCTGGGCGGCCGCCTCGGCGGGCCTCAGACACGCGGCGGAGACGGCGACCGCCGCCCAGGGCCTGTCGGACCGCCCCTGGTACGACGCCCGCCGGCTGGACATCGACCTTCTGCTGTGGCGGCTGCGCGAACACCCCGACCTGGCCGCCTTCGTGGACCGCGCGATCGGCCCGGTCCGCGATCACGACCACCGCTCCAAGCCGCCCCTGCTGCCCACCCTGGAGACCTACCTGGCCCACGCCGGCCGCAAGGCGGAGACGGCCCGCGAACTGCATCTGAACCGCCAGACGCTGTACAACCGCCTGGCCCGCATCGGCGAGTTGCTCGGCACCGACCTCGACGACCCGCAGACGGTCCTGGCGTTGAGCCTGGCCCTGCGGGCCCGACGCCACGTGGCGTGAGGATCAGATCATCGGCTGGGGCTGCGTCAACTCGTCGTAGACGCTGAGCACCTGGGCGACCGTCTCGTCCTCGGTGGGCCAGCCGGCCGCCTGCCGGGTGCCCAGGTCCCTGAGGCGTTCGGCCCGTGCGGGGTCGTCGAGGAGGCGTACGGCGGCTGCGGCGAAGGCCGCCGGGTCGTGCGGCGGGACCAGTTCGGCCGCGTCGCCGACGAGTTCGCGGATGCCGCCGGTCAGCACGGCGACGAGCGGCACGCGCGCGTGCAGGGCCTCCTGGGCCAGGACCGACCGGGACTCCTCGCCGCCGGGCAGCAGCGCGAGGTCGGCGGCGGCGAGCAGCTCGCTCACGTCGTCACGGAGCCCCAGCAGCCGGACGGGCAGCTCCTCGTCCTCGATGCGGCGCTGGAGTTCCGCCCGCTGCGGCCCCTCCCCCGCCACCGCGACCAGCGGCACGGGGTCGAGGCCGCGCCAGGTCCGCGCGGCGTCCAGCAGCAGACCGTGTCCGCGGTGGCGGTCCAGTGAGCCGACGGCCATGAACAACGGGCGTCCCATGGCGCCGAGTTCGGCCCGGAGCTTCGAGGACGGCCGCTCGGACTCCTCGGTCCCCTCGGTCCGGCGGGGCCGGGGCAGCGCCACGGCGGCGAGCCGGGCGTCGCGCGCGCCGGTCCCGCGGGCCCGGTCGACGAGGTCGGAGGTGGTGCCGAGGACCACGGTCGCCGTTCGCGCGACCCGCCGTTCCAGCAGCCGCAGCAGATGGGCGCGGGCCCCCTCGGCGTGCGCGCGGTTGTGCCAGGTGACGACGAGCGGGGTGCGCCGGCCGCTGAGCGCGAGGACGGCCCGGAACGAGGCGTGCAGTCCGTGCGCGTGGACGAGGTCGGCGTCCGTGCAGGCCGCGCGGAGCGCCGCCACGGACCCCGGATCGCTGCTGCGCGGCACGTGCACGTGTTCGGCGCCGGCGCCCGTGAAGTCGTAGGTGTCATCGGCCTCGCCGGGGGCGCACACCGTCACCCGCACGCCCCGCGCGACGAGCCCCGCGGCCAGGGAACGCACGTGCGCGCTGCTGCCGGCGTTGCCGCCGCCCAGCACCTGCACGGTGCGCAGCGACGACTGGCCGTGCGGTGAGTGGCTGCTCACGTGGCCGGGGCTCCTGGTTCGGCGTCGGACGGTCACGAAGAAACGTACAGAAGGACCGGGCGGAGGGGTGGACCGCTGGCGTTCCTCCACGCACTACGCCCAAGGATGCCAGCACGTACGGGTGTTCCGTGCCGCCGAGCGCCCTGACACCCGGTCACAGGGGCCCCCGCGCCACCCACACGGGTGAGACAACTCGGGGTTCCGTTCGATTACCCGAGCGCCGACCACACCGCTTCGCTCACCCGCTCCCCCCACACCGTCGCGGCCACCACGGCGGCGGCGTGCGCGATCAGGCCCGCACGGCCGTCGCCGGCCACCACCACCGCCCCGAGCAGCGCGCCGAGCGCGTGTGCCCGCTGTCGCCGAGCATCTCCCGCCCACAGATCCTCGGGCAGAACGGCGGCGGCGGCGCCGACCGCCGCGGCGGACAGCTCTCCCGCCGCCCCCGCGCGCAGCAACCCCGGTGCGCCCAGGGCGAGAACGGCGCCCGCGGCCCGTCCGGGACGCACGTCGACGAGGTTGACGAAGTGCGCGGCCCCGGCGATCACCACCCCGGCCAGCACCTGGTCCGGGAGCCGTTCCTTCAGCAGCGCCCCGCGACCAGCCCGGCCGCCGAGATCCCGAACAGCTGCACGGCCCCGCTCGTGACCTCGCCCTCGCGCAACGCGCCCAGGTGGGCCCGGAAGCCCCGCCGCGCGTCACCGGCGCCGACGACGTCGTCGTACGCCCCGCAGACCCCGGCGGCGGCCACGGCGAGCGCGGCGGCCGGGGCCGTCCGCCCGGCCTTGAGCGCGGCCGCCAGGCCGACGGCGGGGCCGGAGTACAGCCCGACCGTCCGCCCCGCGTGGTTCTCGCGCTCCCGGCGTGCGCGCCCGCCCGGCGCCGCGGCGCGCAGCGCCACGGTCGTCCCCCGGGTCAGCCCGGCCGCCACGGCGAGCGCCGGACCCCGTGCCCTCAGTGTGAACATGCCCTCACCCCAGGGAAGGGCGGGCGGCCGCCCGGCGGGGGGGGGCCGGGCGGGGCCGCGGCGCCCCCCGCGCCGGGGCCGCCCCCCCCCCGGGCCCCCGGGACCGCGGCGGGGCCCCCGCGCGCGAGGGGGGCACCCGGGCCGCCGGGCCACCCGGGGCGCCCCGGGGGCCCCCGGGCCCGCCCGGCCCGGGGCGCCGGGGGGCCCCCCCCCCCCCCCCCCCGGGGGGGGGGGGGGGCCCGGGGGGGGGGGGGCGCGGGGGGGCGGCGCCCCCCCCCGCCGCTAGGCGTCCGCGCGCGCCGTGGCCAGCAGTTCCTCGGCGTGCGCCCGGGCCGTCTCGGAGTCCTCCTGGCCGGCGAGCATCCGGGACAGCTCCCGGATACGGTCCTCGCCCTCCAGGACCTTCACGCCGGACCGGGTCACCGACCCGTCGTTGGTCTTCTCGACCAGCAGCTGCCGGTCGGCGAAGGCGGCGACCTGCGGAAGGTGGGTGACCACGATGACCTGGGCGGTCTTGGCGAGCCGGGCCAGGCGCCGCCCGATCTCGACCGCCGCCTTGCCGCCCACCCCGGCGTCGACCTCGTCGAAGAGATATGTCGGCACCGGATCCGTGCCCGCGAACACGACCTCGACGGCCAGCATCACGCGCGACAGCTCACCGCCGGACGCGCCCTTGGCGATGGGCCGCGGCGGCGCGCCCGGGTGCGGGGCGAGCAGCAGCTCGACCTCGTCCGCACCGGCCGGCCCGTAGGCGACGGTACGCCCGCCGACCTCGACGCCCTCCGGGTCCTCGGTCTGCCGGATGTCGAACGACACACGCGCGTGCGGCATGGCGAGCGAGGCCAGCTCGGAGGTCACGGCGGCGGCGAACCGCTCGGCGGCCTCCGTGCGCGCGTCCGTGAGCGCCTGCGCCAGCCCGCCGAGTTCGCCGCGCAGCGCGTCCCGCTCGGCGGTCAGCTCGTCGATGCGCTCGTCGTCGCCGTCCAGCTCGGTGAGCCGGGCGGCGCTCCGCTCGGCCCAGACGAGCACGGAGTCCACGTCCTGCCCGTACTTGCGGGTGAGGGCGGTGAGCGCGGCCCGCCGCTCCTCCACCGCCGACAGCCGCAGCGGATCGGCGTCGAGGTCGTCGGCGTAGCCCGCGAGCTCGCCCGCCACGTCGCCGAGCAGGATCCCGATCTCCCCGATCCGGTCGGCGAGCGCGGCCAGCGCCGGATCGTGCGACCTGACGGCCTCCAGGGCCCGCTGCGCGCCCGCGACGAGCGTGGTGGCCTCGATGCCCTCGGGGTCCTCCGGGTTGCCCGCGAGGGCGGCGTGGGCGGCCGTGGCGGCGGACGACAGCGCTTCCGCGTGCCCGAGCCGCTCGGCCTCCTCCGCCAGCTCCACGTCCTCCCCGGCGCGCGGTTCGACGCCGGCGATCTCGTCGAGCCCGAAGCGCAGCAGGTCGGCTTCCTGGGCCCGCTCACGCGCGCGCGTGACGATCTCGTCCAGCTCGACCGCGACGGACCGCAGCCGCCGGTAGGCCTCGGTGTACTTGGCGAGCGGCACGGCGACCGCGTCGCCCGCGTACCGGTCGAGGGCCTGTCGCTGCCGGGACAGCTTCAGCAGTCCCTGCTGGTCCGTCTGCCCGTGGACGGCGACCAGCTCGTCGGCGAGCTCGGCGAGCACGCCCATGGGCACGCTCCGCCCGCCCACGTGCGCCCGCGACCGCCCCTCGGCGGAAACGGTACGGCTGATGAGCAACGCCCCGTCGTCGAGCTCGGCCCCGGCCTCCTCGGCCCGTACCACCACCGGGGCGTTCGGGGGCACGGAGATCCGCCCCTCCACGACCGCCTTCTCGGCGCCGATCCGCACGAGCGCGGGATCAGCGCGCCCGCCCAGCAGCAGCCCGAGGCTGGTGACCACCATGGTCTTGCCCGCGCCCGTCTCACCCGTGACCGCGGTGAAGCCTGGCGACAGCTCGACGACCGCGTCGTCGATGACTCCGAGCGACCGTATCCGCATCTCCTCCAACACGGACAAGACCTTACGAGGTCGGGGGGAGGAAGTGCGACGCCCCCCGGCCCCGTAAGGGGAACCCGCAGGTGAAGAATGTGTATCGACGGCGCCATGTCACCCGGGTGAGTGGAGTTGCGCCCGGGGCGCCGGGCCGTGCGCACCGCTAGTGACGGGCCCCTCGCCATCCGGAGACGGGCAGCGCGAACTTCGCCACCAGGCGGTCCGTGAACGACGCGTGATGCAGCCGGGCCAGCCGGACCGGCACCGCGCCCCGCCGCACCTCCACCCGGGCGCCGGCGGGCAGCTCCACGGTCCGCCGCCCGTCGCACCACAGGACGCCCGGCGGAATGTGCGGCAGCACCTCCACCGCGAGCACGGAGTCGGGCGAGGTCACCAACGGCTTCGCGAACAGCGCGTGCGCGCTGATCGGCACCATCAGCAGGGCCTCGACCTCGGGCCACACCACGGGCCCGCCCGCCGAGAAGGCGTAGGCGGTCGACCCCGTCGGCGTGGACAGCACGATCCCGTCGCAGCCGAACCCGGTGACCGGCCGCCCGTCGATCTCCAGCACGACCTCGAGCAGCTTCTCCGCGCCCGCCTTCTGCACGGCCGCCTCGTTGAGCGCCCAGTCGGTGTGCACGATGTCCCCGTTGCGATGCACGACGACGTCGACGGTCATCCGTTCCTCGACCTCGTACGACTTCGTCACCACCCGGTCGACGACCTTGTCGAGGTCGTCGCGCTCGGCCTCGGCGAGGAAGCCGACGCTCCCCAGGTTGACGCCCAGCATCGGCACCCCGGACGCCCGCGCGAACTCCGCGCCGCGCAGCAGCGTGCCGTCGCCGCCGAGGACGATGAGCAGCTCGCACCCCTCCAGGCACTGCGGGGTGGCCTCGGAGACCAGCTCCACCTCCTCCGGGAGCGGCAGGTCGGCGGCCTCGTACTCCAGGACGCGCACCCCGATGCCCTCACGCAGCAGGCCCTTGACGACCAGCTCGGCGCTGCGGATGGCCGCGGGCCGCCCGGTGTGGGCCAGCAGGAAAACAGTACGAGCTCGGTTCTGAGTCAACGCGGCCCCTCCGCAACTGCACGGTCAACGTCGGCCGGGTCGAGGGCAGGCGCCCCGGCCCTGAGCCACAGAAAGTACTCGACATTGCCCGAAGGCCCGGGCAGCGGGCTGGCGGTGACGCCCTTCACCCCGAGCCCCAGGTCCCACGCCTTCCGGGCCACGCCCCGCACCGCTTCGGCCCGCAGCTGCGGACTCCGGACGACACCCCCGCTGCCGAGCCGTTCCTTCCCCACCTCGAACTGGGGCTTGACCATCATCACCAGGTCCGCGTCCGGCGCGGCGCAGCGTGCCAGGGCGGGCAGCACCAGCCCCAGCGGGATGAAGGACAAGTCCCCCACGACAAGATCCACAGGCTCCCCATCGATCGCTTCAAGCGTCAACTCGCGTACGTTCGTACGGTCCTTGACGGTGACGCGTTCATCGCTCTGCAGAGACCACGCGAGTTGTCCGTAGCCGACGTCCACGGCGACCACGTGCGCGGCGCCCGCCCGCAGCAGCACATCGGTGAAACCGCCGGTCGACGCGCCGGCGTCCAGCGCCCGGCGTCCCTCCACCAGGAGCCCCTGCGGCACGAAGACGGCCAGCGCGCCGGCGAGCTTGTGGCCGCCCCGGGACACGTAGTCGGGGTCGTCGCCGTCGACGGCGACGACGATCGCGGCCGCCGTCTCGACCTGGGTGGCGGACTTGGTCGCGACGGTCTTGCCGACGGTGACCCGCCCGGCGGCGATCAGCTGGCCGGCATGCTCACGCGAACGCGCGAGCTTGCGGCGGACCAGCTCCGCGTCCAGACGGCGTCGTGCGACTCCTGCCACGTTCGGTTCAGCTCCTAGTGCGGTGCGCCATTCGAAAGGTGGGACCCGAAGGGTCTCATCGAGGGGCGGTGGTCGGGTTGCGGGCGGGGACCGGAGGTCCCTGGCGGGCGTCGAGCGCGGTGAGCGCGTCGCGCAGCCCCCGGTGTACATCCTCGTACACCTCGACGTGTCCGTCGGTGGCGAGGTGGTCGGCGTCCGCCAGCCGGTCCAGCAGCGCGTCCGCCTCCGGGTTGCCCGTGGGCGTCCGCGGGACGCCCAGCGGGGCGGGAGCGGCGGGATCCTGCTCCTGCTCCTCGGGCACGGTCTCCGGGGCACTCTCCGGGGCGGTCCCCGTCCCCGTCTGCGGCGCTGTGTCGCTCATGCGAAGACGCTACCCCGAACGCCTGGGGTACCGTCGGTCGCGATGGCCACGATCGAGGAGTGCCACGCCGCACTCGAGAAGCTCTCGGACACCATGCGCAGCGCCACGGGGGACGTCCGCACGGCAGCCGCCCTGGACCGTTCGGTGAGTTGCCGGATCACCGACCTGGACGTGACGTTCGTCGGCAGGATGACGGACGGCCGGATCGTCGTGCAGGACACCCTGCAGGGGCCTCCGGCGGAGAAGGCCCAGATCAGGCTGACCATGACGGGCGACGACCTGGTCGCGCTGGTCGCGGGCGAGCTGAACTTCGCGAAGGCCTGGGGCTCGGGACGGGTGAAGCTCGAGGCGGGGCTGCGCGACCTGTTCCAGCTCAGGAGACTTCTGTAGCGACCGCCCGCTCGACCCGTGCGCGCGCCTTCCGCGCCGCCGGGACCACCAGCGGGGTTCCGGTCTCCGGGTCGTCGATGACCTGGCAGCGCAGCCCGAAGACCTCCTCCACCAGAGCGGCGGTGACGATGTCCTTCGGCGCGCCCTGCGCGATGACCTCGCCGCCCTTCAGCGCGATCAGGTGGGTGGCGTAGCGGGCCGCGTGATTGAGGTCGTGCAGCACCGCGACGAGCGTGCGCCCCTGCTCCTCGTGCAGCTCCGCGCACAGGTCCAGCACGTCGATCTGGTGCTGGATGTCGAGGTAGGTCGTCGGCTCGTCGAGCAGCAGCAGCGGGGTCTGCTGGGCGAGGGCCATCGCGATCCACACGCGCTGGCGCTGACCGCCGGACAGCTCGTCGACATAGCGGTCGCCGAGCTCGGCCACCCCGGTCTGCGCCATGGACTCCCGTACGATCCGTTCGTCCTCGGCCGACCACTGGCGCAGGATGCCCTGGTGCGGATAGCGGCCACGGCCCACCAGGTCGGCGACGGTGATCCCGTCGGGCGCGATCGACGACTGCGGCAGCAGTCCGAGCGTGCGCGCGACCTTCTTCGCGGGCAACGACTGGATGACCTGCCCGTCGAGCAGCACCCGGCCCTGACTCGGCTTCAGCATCCGTGACAGCGCCCGCAGCAGCGTCGACTTGCCGCAGGCGTTCGGGCCGACGATCACCGTGAAGGAGCGGTCCGGTATCTCCACCGACAGCTGTTCGGCGATGACCCGCTGGTCGTAGGCGAGGGTGACGTTCTCGGCGGACAGGCGGTTCACGGTGCTCCTTGGATCGTTCCGGTCGGCCGGGCGGTCTTTCTCGTCGGTCGCGCCGCTCATATCCGGCCCGCCCTGCGCTCGGTGACGAGGAGCCACAGCAGGTACACCCCGCCCAGCACACCGGTGACCACGCCCACCGGCAGCTGTCCGTCGCCGAAGAGCCGTTGCGCGGCCCAGTCGGCGGTGACCAGCAGGGCGGCGCCCATGCACAGGGACGGCACGAGGTTGGGCCCGGGCGAGCGCGTCAGGCGCCGGGCGAGCTGCGGGGCGGTGAGCGCCACGAAGCTGACGGGCCCGGCGGCGGCGGTGGCGGCCGCGGTGAGCAGCACGGCGCAGACCATCAGCACCAGCCGGACGCGCTCCACACGCACCCCCAGCGCGTGGGAGACGTCGTCGCCCATCTCCATCATCCGCAGCCCGCGCGCGTTGGCGAGCACGAGCGGCACGAGCACGCACGCCAGCGCGAGCAGCGGCCAGACCTGCTTCCAGTCCCGGCCGTCGAGGGTGCCGGTCATCCACACGACCGCGCGGGCCGCGTCGACGAAGTCGGCCTTCGTCATCAGATAGCCGTTGACGGCCGTCGCGATCGCCGAGACGCCGATGCCGACGAGGACCAGCCGGTACCCGTGGACGCCCTGTCGCCACGCCAGCAGATAGATGAGGGCCCCGGTGACCAGGCCGCCCACCAGCGCGCCGACGGTCACCTGGGCGGCGCTGCCGGAGAACAGCACGATCATCACGAGAGCGCCGGCCGTCGCGCCCTGTCCGAGCCCGAGCACGTCGGGGCTGCCCAGCGGGTTGCGGGACACGGCCTGGAAGAGCGCGCCGCCGAGCCCCAGCGAGGCCCCGACGAGCAGACCCACGAGGACCCGCGGCAGCCGCAGCTCGTTGACGATGAACTCCTGGCCCGCGTCGCCGTCCCCGAGCAGCGTCCTGACGACGTCCCCGGCCGGGATCGGGAAGTCGCCGGTGCCGATCAGCAGCACGCTCGCGGCGAGCGCGACCACCACCAGCGCGGCGACGGCGACCAGCGCCCGCGGCTCCACCCGGACGGAGAACCCGCCCGGGGTGCGCAGCGCCCGGGGACGGCGACGGGTGATCTTCTGCGCGGTCCTCACAGCTGGGCCGTCCTCCGCCGTCGTACGAGAAAGATGAAGACCGGGCCGCCGATGATCGCGGTGATGATGCCGACCTGGACCTCCGAGGGCCGGGCGACGACCCGCCCGACGACATCGGAGACCAGCAGCAGCACCGGCGACAGGACGGCCGCGTACGGCATGATCCAGCGCAGGTCGGGACCGGTGAACGAGCGGACGATGTGCGGCACCATCAGCCCGACGAACACGATCGGCCCGCAGGCGGCGGTCGCGGCCCCGCACAGCACGGTCGCGGCCAGCATCGCCAGCGCCCGCGTGCGGTTGAGGTGGGCGCCGAGCGCCTTGGCGGTGTCGTCGCCCATCGCCACGGCGTTCAGCGGCCGGGCGAGGACGAACGCGAGGAGCGTGCCGACGACCAGGAAGGGCAGCACCTGCCGGATGGTCCCGTCGGTCGCCGTGGACAGCGAACCGACCGTCCAGAACCGCATCCTGGCGAGCGCCGCGTCATCCATGATCATCACGGCCTGGAGATAGCCGTACAGCGCGGCGCTGATCGCCGTGCCGGCGAGCGCGAGCCGCACCGGCGTGGCTCCCCGGCTCCCGCCGAGGAACCAGACCAGCGCACCGACGGCGGCCGCCCCGAAGAAGGCGAACCACACATAGCCGGTCAGGCTCGTGACGCCGAAGTAGGTGATGGCGGTGACGACGGCCGCCGACGCGCCCGCGTTGATGCCGAGCAGCCCCGGATCGGCCAGCGGATTGCGCGTCAGCGCCTGGAGGACGGCCCCGGACAAGCCGAGCGCGGCCCCGACGAGCAGCCCCAGCACGGTCCGTGACAGCCGTTCGTCGACCACGACGTCCGCGTAGGTGCCCGAGTCCTGGAACAGCCCGTGCAGAACCTGCGCCACGGACAGTTCCTTGGCCCCGACGGCGATGCTCGCCACCGCCACCAGCAGCAGGACCGCCACGGCGGCGAGCAGCCCGACGGAACGTATCGCCCGGCGTCGGGGCGGCGCGGGGGCGGTCTCCGCGCGCTGTTCGGGAACACTGTCGACCAACACGCAGTTAGGTTAGCCTACCCTGCCAATGCGTCTCGATCCCTGGTCACGGCCCGTGCCGGCGTTCACCACATCACCCCGTCACGGTCGCAGCGCCCGCGCCTCTTCCGGCGCTCCGGTTCACCACCCCAGCCGCGCCAGCGCCTTCTCCCCGTCCAGCTCACACGTGCCCTCACCGGCGGCCGTCCAGGCCGCCGCGCACAACGCCCGCAGCCCGTCGACGGCTTCGCCGTCCCCGGCCAGCTCCAGGCTTTCCGCCCCCGCGCTCGCCGTCCAGCCGCCGCACCGGAAACCGTCGCCGTCCACGGCGACCTCGGGCTGACCCGTGAGCATGCCCCGCAGATCCCTGTCGACGTACGTCGGCCGGTGCTGCGGCGGCGCGGTGAGCAGCTGCGCCCCGTCGGTGACACCGGTGAGGACGAGCAGCGAGTCGACCTCGCCGTTGAACGCCCCCTCGATATCGGTGTCCAGCCGGTCCCCGACGACCAACGGCCGCTCGGCGCCGGTCCGCAGGATCGTCTCCCGGTGCATGGGAGGCAACGGCTTCCCCGCGACCTGGGGCTCGGCACCGGTCGCGATCCGCACGACCTCCACCGCCGCGCCGTTGCCCGGCGCGATGCCACGCCCGCTGGGAATCGTCAGATCGGTGTTGGAGGCGAACCACGGCACCCCGCGTGCGACGGCGTACGACGCTTCCGCGAACCGTCCCCAGGGCAGATCGGGCCCGCCGAATCCCTGCACCACGGCCGCCGGATCGTCGTCGGCGGACTCCACCGGCTCGAGCCCGCGCTCGCGCAGTGCGACCCGCAGCCCCTCGCCGCCGATCACCAGCACCCGCGCGCCCGCCGGCACCTGCTCACTGATCAGCCGCGCGACCGCCTGCGCCGAGGTGATGACGTCGTCGGCGCCCGTCGGTATCCCCAGCTCCGTCAGGTGACCGGCCACCGCGTCCGGCGTCCGCAGCGCGTTGTTGGTGACGTACGCGAGGCGCATCCCGCCCGTCCGCGCGGTCGCCAGCGACTCGACGGCGTGCGCGATCGCGTCGCCCCCCGCGTACACCACCCCGTCCAGGTCGAGCAGCGCCGTGTCGTACGCCTCGCTCAGGGCCTGCCCACTGCCCTCGGGCCTCGTCCTGACGCTCCGGCTCATTCCACATCGCTCCTCGTTCGCTCGGCTTTCCCCCGATCATCCCGCATGCCACCGGCGGACGTACGATGCCGGGATGAACTCAGCAGGTCACTCGGAAGCGACGGCGCCCCGAGGCCTGGAACTCACCCCGTTCCGAGGCCTGCGCTACGACCCCGACCGGGTCGGCAGTCTCGCCGCCGTCACCTCCCCGCCGTACGACGTCGTGGTCCGCCCCGACGGCCTGCACCACCTCCAGGACGCGGACCCGTACAACATCGTCCGCCTGATCCTGCCCCAGGCCACCACGCCCGCCGCCCGCAACGAACAGGCCGCCGCCACCCTGCGCGGCTGGCGGTCCGAGGGCGTCCTGACCGCGGACCCCGAACCCGCCCTGTACGTCTACGAACAGCGGCACGCGGACGGCATGCTGCAGCGCGGCCTGATCGGCGCCCTGCGCGTCTCGGAGCCCGCGGAGGGAGTCGTCCTTCCGCACGAGGACGTCATGCCGCACGTCGTGGCGGACCGCGCGGCCCTGATGCGCGCCACGCACGCGAACCTCGAACCTCTCCTGCTCACCTATCGCGGCAACGGCGTCGCGGCGGAGACGGTGGACCGCGCGGCGGAACGCCCCCCGCTCCTGTCCACCACCACCGAGGACGGCTACAGCCACCGGCTCTGGGCCATCACCGACCCCGCCGACACGGCCCGCGTCCTCGAGGACCTCGCCCACCACCAGGCCCTCATCGCCGACGGTCACCACCGCTGGGCGACGTATCTGCGTCTACGCGCGGAGCACCCCTCCCCCAGCCCCTGGGACCACGGGCTGGTCCTCCTGGTCGACACCGCCCGCTACCCCTTGCGCGTCCGGGCCATCCACCGCCTCCTGCACGGCCTGCCGGTCGCCGACGCCCTCGCCGCGCTCGACGGCAGGTTCCGCGTCCGACGCCTGGACCTCCCCCTCGCGCAGGCCCTCGACGCCCTCGCGGACGCGGCCTGCGCGGGCAACGCGTTCCTCCTCGCGGGCGACGGCGCCTTCCACCTCGTCGACCGACCGGACCCGGCGCTCCTGGACCGCACGATCCCGGCCGGCTTCCCCGAGGCCTGGCGCACCCTGGACGCCACGGTCCTGCACGCCACACTCCTCGACCACGTCTGGCACATCCCCGAGGACGACCCCACCCGCATCGCCTACATCCACGACACCGCCGCGACGGTGCGCAAGGCGGAGCGCGACGGCGGTACGGCGGTCCTCCTGCACCCCGTCCGCGAGGAGGTCGTGCGCGATCTCGCCCGGCAGGGCGTCACCATGCCCCGCAAGTCGACGTCGTTCGGCCCGAAGCCGGCCTCGGGCCTGGTCCTGCGCGCACTCGACCTCTGAAACGCACGAAGGGGCGGGATCCGGTGGCCACCGGATCCCGCCCCTTTCGCCGCTCCTAGCGGTGTACGTCAGTCCTCGTCACGGTCGGCGCGCTCGGCGTCGCCCCGCGCGGCCGAACCCTCGACCGAGTTTTCGGCCTCGTCCGCTTCCGCCGCCTTCTCGACGACCCCGCCGGACTCGGAGTCAGACACGACCTCGTGCCCGGTCTCTGTGTCGTGCTCGGTCTCGCTCTCGTCCAGGGCGTCGACGAAGTCCACCCCGTCCATCTCGGCGAGCCGGTCGGAGGCGTCCGTGCTGCCGTCCCGGTCGGCCTCGAGGGCCTTGGCGAACCACTCGCGTGCCTCGCCCTCACGCCCGGCGGCGAGCAGCGCGTCGGCGTACGCGTACCGCAGCCGCGCGGTCCACGGCTGGACGGAACCGGCGGCGAGCTCGGGGCTCTGCAACGTCACGATGGCCGCGTCGAGCTGACCCATGTCACGCCGGGCGCCCGCCGCGACGAGCCGCATCTCCACCTGGCCGGCCTTGTCGAGCTTGTTCACCTCGGGAGCGCCGGCCATGTCGAGCGCCTTCTCCGGCCGCCCGAGCCCACGCTCGCAGTCGGCCATGACGGGCCACAGCTCGACACCGCCGTTCATCCGCCGCGCGGCCCGGAACTCGGCGAGCGCCTCGCTGTACCGCTGGGTCGCGTACGCGGCGAACCCGCCGGCCTCCCGTACGGCGGCGACGCGCGAGGCGAGCCGCAGGGCCACCTTGGAGTACCCGTAGGCGCCCTCGGGGTCCTCGTCGATCAGCCGGGCGACCATCACCAGGTTCTTGGCGACGTCCTCGGCGAGCGTCTTGGGCAGGCTCTGGAGCTCCTGCCGTACGTCCTTGTCGATCTCGTCGCCGGTGACGTCCTCCGGGATCGGCAGCCGCTTGATCGGCTCGCGGTCCCGGTCCCGCTCGTCACGGAAACGAGGCCCGCCACCACGCCGGTCGTCCCGACGGTCGTCCCGCCCGTCACGACCCCGGAACGAGCCGGACCCGCCGGGCCGTCCACCACGGTCGTCCCTGCGGGGACCGCGGGAGCCCCGGTCGTCCCGGGGCCCACGGAAGCCACCGCGCTCCCCCCGGCTGTCGTCACGCCGCCCGAAACCACCACGGTCGTCACCACGCCGGTCGTCGCGGCGCTCGTCCCGCCGGTCATCGCGACGGAACGGAGGACGCTCACCCCGGTCGTCCCGACGGTCGTCGCGCCGGTCGTCCCGACGGAATGCGGGGCGCTCACCCCGGTCGTCACGGCGATCGTCGCGCCGGTCGTCCCGACGGAACGCGGGGCGCTCACCCCGGTCGTCACGCCGGTCGTCCCGCCGGTCATCGCGACGGAACGCGGGGCGCTCACCCCGGTCGTCGCGGCGATCGTCGCGCCGGTCATCGCGACGGAACGGAGGACGCTCACCCCGGTCGTCCCGACGGTCGTCGCGCCGGTCGTCCCGACGGAAGGCGGGGCGCTCACCCCGGTCGTCACGGCGGAACGGCGGACGCTCACCGCGGTCGTCGCGACGCGGCCCACGGTCACCGCGGTCATCGCGCTGGAACGCCGGACGAGAACCGCGGTCACCCTCACGGCGGTCGTCCCGGCGGTCGTCCCGGCGGAAGGCCGGACGGTCACCCCGGTCGTCGCGACGCGGCCCACGGTCACCGAACCCACCACGGTTGTCGTCGCGCCGGAAGCCGCCACCACGGTTGTCGTCCCGCCGGTCATCGCGACGGAAGGGAGGACGCTCACCCCGATCGTCACGACGGTCATCGCGCCGGTCGTCACGACGGAACGGAGGACGCTCACCCCGGTCGTCCCGACGGTCGTCGCGCCGGTCGTCCCGACGGAACGCGGGGCGCTCACCCCGGTCGTCACGGCGGAACGGCGGACGCTCACCGCGGTCGTCGCGACGCGGCCCACGGTCACCGCGGTCATCGCGCTGGAACGCCGGACGAGAACCGGAACCACCACGGTTGTCGTCGCGCCGGAAGCCGCCACCACGGTTGTCGTCACGCCGGTCGTCCCGACGGAAGGGAGGACGCTCACCCCGATCGTCACGACGGTCATCGCGGCGATCGTCACGACGGAAGGCGGGACGGTCACCCCGGTCATCGCGCCGGCCGGAACCGCCGCGGTCGTTGTCGCGGCTGAATCCGCCACGGTCTCCGCGGTTACCGCCACGGTTGTCACGGTCCCCACTGTCCCGTCGCCGCTGGTCGCGCTCCGGTCGATCGTCGGGAGAGTTGGTGGACATCGGGTGACTCCTGTCTTCGGTACCGCAAACATTCTCGCGCACCCGGGTACCCGGCGCGCTCCAGAAAAACAAAAAGGACCCCTGGTCCCCAGCTGAACGCTGGGACCAGGGGTCCTTCCAAAGATTGTTCGGCGGTGTCCTACTCTCCCACAGGGTCCCCCCTGCAGTACCATCGGCGCTGTGAGGCTTAGCTTCCGGGTTCGAAATGTAACCGGGCGTTTCCCTCACGCTATGACCACCGAAACCCTAATGGTTTCGAGCGAACAAGCACACTTTTTACTTGTTTTCAGCTCTAGCCGGCAACAGTCGTTGCCTCAGAACTAACACAGTGGACGCGAGCAACTGAGGACAAGCCCTCGGCCTATTAGTACCAGTCAGCTTCACCCATTACTGGGCTTCCACATCCGGCCTATCAAC